>NZ_JBFAJC010000075.1:0-49054 GCF_040655075.1 Actinoallomurus sp. NPDC050550
CCAGCGTCCCCGCCGCGATCGTCATCCAATTCCTCGGCGGCATCCACGAGATCTACTTCCCCTACGTCCTGATGAAACCGCGACTCATCCTCGCCACGGTGGCCGGTGGCGCCGCCGGCATCGGAACCTTCATGATCACTGGTGCGGGCCTGGTCTCCGTGGCATCGCCGGGCAGCATCCTCGCTTATGCGGCCGAGACTCCGAAGGGCGGTTGGTCCGGTGTCTTCGCCGGTGTGTTCATCGCCGCGGCGGTGTCCTTCGTGGTCGGCTCGATACTGCTGGGCTTCGGCCGGTTCGCCGGAATCGGATCTACCGCGGCATGTCACACGCGAATGACCTCCGGGCCCTCCGCGGCCAGTTCGGCGGCTAGGTCGGCGGCCAGGCCGGTGTCGGTGATCAAGACGCTGACGTCGGCCAGAGCGGCGAACCGGGCCACGTAGTCATTTCCGATCTTGGTGTGGTCCAGCAGCACGACGCTGCGGTCGGCGGCCTTGATCATGGCTTCTTTGATCGCGGCCTCGGCCGGATCCGGTGTGGTCAATCCGGCTTCGGCCGAGCAACCATTGGTGCCGATGAACGCCACGTCGACGCGCAGCCGATCCAACGGCCGCATCGCCCAGTCGCCGACCGTCGCCAGCGTGCGGCCGCGGACACGCCCGCCCAGCATGATCACGTTCACGTTGGAGCGCGTCGCCAGAACGGTCGCCAGAGGGGGTGAGTTGACGACCACGGTCAGTTCGTGATCAACAGGTAGCACCTGGACGAGGCGACGGGTGGTGGAGCCGGCGTCGATGATGATCGAGCCGCCGGCGGGCAGCTCGGCGAGCGCGGCCTTGGCGATGCGTTCCTTCTCGGTCGTCATCACCTCATCGCGGGCGGCGAGGGCGGGTTCGAAGCTCAGGCGTTCAACCGCGATCGCGCCACCGTACACGCGGCGCAGGGCGCCCGCGCGTTCCAGGACGGTCAGGTCGCGGCGGATGGTCTCCATCGTGACGCCGATGTCCTCGGCCAGGCTGACGACGTCGACCCGGCCCGCCTGGCGTGTGCGGTGAAGGATCTCCTGCTGGCGCTCCGCGGCGTACATGCGAACCTCCTCCCCGGCCATGACGGCGTCCCCCGACCATCGTCCCGCAGGTGGCCCGGCCGGACGGCCGCAGGTGGCCCGGCCGGACGGCGGCACGTGGCCTAATTGAGCAGGGACCTTTCCAATAACCCTTGACACTGACCCGCGCCACAAGTAGGAAGTGGTCCTACCAATAGGTGCCAAGTCGTGAATCCGGCGAGCTTTTCTGGGCGGAGCGGGTCTAGAGGTCGGACGTCTCGACCCCTTTTCGCTGTCCTGGCGGGAGAAAGGTGACTCAGTGAAGAGAATCATCGCGCTGGGGACGGCGGCCATGCTCGCCGTCGCCGCGATGACCGGATGCTCGGTCAAGGACGACTCCGGCGGTGGCGGGGGCAAGGGCAAGAAGCAGATCACGTTCCTGGTGTTCGAGACGCCGAACCAGACCCCGCAGGTCTGGGACGCGGCGATCAAGCGGGTCACCGACAAGTACCCCGACATCTCGGTGAAGAAGCTGGTCTCGCCGACGCAGGACCGCACGGCGTACGCCAAGCAGCTGCTCACCTCCGGGCAGCTCCCCGATGTGATGATCGCCGTCTCGCCGGCCGGGTTCGCCGAGTCCGGCAACCTGTACGCCTGGCAGCCGAACGAGCTGACGGACTTCAGCTACCCGAGCAACGGCGCGGTGAACGGCAAGATCTACCAGCTCCCGGCCAACAGCCAGACGATCCCGGTCGTCTACTTCAACAAGGGCCTGTTCGCCAAGGCCGGCATCGCCACCCCGCCGAAGACGTACGGCGAGATGATGACGGACGCGGCGAAGCTCAAGGCCAAGGGCATCACGCCGTTCGTGGTCGGCGGCGGCAAGGACATCCACGACGCGCTCGGCCCGACGTTCGCCGGCATCCTCGGCACGGACCTGTACGCCAAGAACCCGAACTGGATGCACGACCGCCGCGCGGGCAAGGTGAAGTTCGCCGACCCGGACTACGTGAAGGCCGCCGGCAAGCTCGCCGACCTCGCGTCCAAGGGCTACATCGACAAGCGGATGCTGTCGCAGGACTACGCCGCGACCCAGTCGGCGTTCCTGTCCGGCAAGGGCGCGATGTACGCGATGGGCAACTGGTTCGCCGCGGCGGCCGACGACCCGAAGACCAAGCCCTCCTTCGACATCGGGCAGTTCTTCTGGCCCTCTGACGACGGCAAGCTCGTCGTCCCGACCTTCACCGGCGGCGGCCTGCTGGTCAACGCGCACTCCAAGAACCTGGACGCGGCCAAGAAGTTCGCGCTCGCGTACCAGCTCGACAAGACCAACCTCGACGCCTCGACCAAGAACGACGGCCTCTTCCCGGCGATCAAGGGGTACACCCCGCCGGCGAACTCCGGGCCCGTCTTCAAGACCGGCTACGACATGTTCAAGCAGGCCGAGTCCCAGAACGCGGTGGTCCCGGCGTTCGGCTTCGAGGCCGGCGACGACGGCATGCTGCCCGGCGTCTCGGACAAGTGGAGCACGTCGATGGGCGACCTGGTGACGGGCCAGAAGAGCGCGGCCGAGGTCGGAAAGTTCCTCGATTCTGAATGGCAGAAGGCCTCCTGACGTGGCGGTCGAAGTGGCGCGTCCGCCCACGCGGACCGGCTCGCCGGCGGCCCCCCGCCGCCGGCGGCCGGTCTGGCCGCGTGTGTGGCACTTCCTGTCCTTCGGCGCGCCGGGCGTGCTGGTCTATGTCTGCTTCGTGCTGGCGCCGATCGCCGTCAGCGTCGGCTACAGCCTGACCAACTACAACCCGTTCGGGCCGAAGACGAGGTTCGTCGGGCTGAGCAACTACAAGGACCTGTTCACGGACTCGGAGTTCCTCACCTCGCTGAAGGTCACGACGATCCTGACCCTCATCGTGGTGATCGTCCCGAACGTCCTGGGCCTGGGCGTGGCCCTCCTGCTCGACCGTCGGGGCTGGTTCTACAACGCGCTGCGCAGCGTCTTCTTCACGCCCGTCGTGCTCAGCTCCGTCGTCGTCAGCATCATCTGGACCCGCCTGCTCGCCGACGACGGCCTGATCAACCAGGCGCTGCGCGGCGTGGGCATCTCCCACCCGCCGGGCTGGCTGTCCGACCCGTCGTACGCGCTGTACTCCGTGGGCGCGATCCTGTCCTGGCAGATGCTGGGCTTCTGCGTGGTCGTCTACCTGGCCGGGCTGCAGGGCGTTCCGCAGGAGCTGCACGAGGCCGCGCAGATCGACGGCGCCGGGCCGGTCGAGCGGTTCCGGAAGATCACCTGGCCGCTGCTGGCCCCCGCGCTGACCATCAACACGATCGTCATGCTGATCACCGGCTTCAAGGCGTTCGACCACATCCAGGTGATCACGAACGGCGGTCCGGGCACCGGCACCACCGCGACGATCGCCTTCAACGTGCTGCAGACCGGCTTCAACGCGAACCGCCAGGGGTACGCGTCCGCGATGGCCGTCGTCATGCTGCTGATCGTGGCCGTCGCCTCCGCGGTCGCCCTGCGGATCCTGCAGAAGCGAGAGGTGAGTTTGTGAGGCGCTCGATCCGGCCGCTCGTGGCGACCGCCGTCGCGGCGATCTTCTTCGTGCCGCTGTACGTCGTGTGCGTCAACGTCATCAAGCCCGGCCCGAAGATCGCCAAGTCGCCGGCGTCGCTGCCGATCCCGCCGACGCTGCACAACATCACCGCCGTGCTGACCCGCCCGGACCGGCTGTTCTGGGTGAGCCTGACCAACAGCATCCTGGTCACGGCGCTGTCGATCCTCATCCTGACCGTGCTGTCGTCGATGCTCGGGCACTACCTGGCCCGCAGCAAGAACCGGTGGGGCCGGTGGCTCACCCTGCTCCTGCTGTGCGGCCTGATGATCCCGCCGCAGGTCATCCTGATCCCGATCACGCAGGTGCTGCGGTTCGCGCACCTGATGACCACGATCCAGGGCCTCGTGCTGTTCAACGTGGGCTACTACGTGCCGTTCGGGGTGTTCGTCTTCACCGGCTTCACCCGCTCGATCCCCGTCGAGCTGGAGGAGGCCGCGGCGATGGACGGCGCGGGACGGTTCCAGATCTTCTGGCGCATCGTCTTCCCGCTGCTGCGCCCCGCCACCGCCAGCGTGCTGATCTTCCTCGGCGTGTGGATCTGGAACGACTTCATCGACCCCCTGGTCATCCTCGGACCGGGCCAGGGCACCACGATCACCACCGGCATCTACCGGGCCATCGGGCAGTACCAGGCCGACTTCGGCACGGTCTTCGCCCTGATGTTCCTGGCGACGCTGCCGGTGCTGATCTTCTACCTCGCACTGCAGAAGCACTTCGTGAAGGGTCTCACCGGTGGCGCGACCAAAGGTTGATCCCGAAAAGGGCCGGGTGTACGAGCACGGCTGGCAGAGCTGGAGTCCCTCGACGACGTACCCCGTCACCGGGACGAGCCACCGCCCGGTCCTTCCGGTGATGCAGACCATGTGCTGGCGCCCCGACCGCCCCGGCCCGGAGCGGGGATTCCAGGGCGAGGGTCTGCTCGCCGTCGACCCGGGCGACGGCGGCCCGGTCCGGGTGTACGCCGCGCCCGACGGCCGTACGGAGGTCCCGTCGATCCGGGCGACGTACGCCGACGGCGCTCTCCACGTCGAGGCGGACGGCGAGATCGAGGAGACGGTCCACGAGGGATCGATCGAGTCGGCGCTCGCCGCGTGGGCGGACGGCTTCGCCGCCCGCGCGGGGGCGGTCACCCCCCGTCGGCCGCCCACGGCGTGGTGCTCCTGGTACCACTACTTCGGCGCGGTCACCGAGGACGACGTCCTGGAGAACCTCGATGCCATCGGGAGGCACGACCTGCCCGTGGAGGTCATCCAGATCGACGACGGCTGGCAGGCCGAGATCGGCGACTGGCTCGCCTACTCCGGCCGGTTCACCTCGCTCGAACGGCTGGCCGACCGCATCCGCCAGGCCGGACGGCGGCCCGGCATCTGGATCGCGCCGTTCCTCGTCGGCGCGCGCAGCCGCCTCTCCCGTGTCCGCCCCGACTGGCTGACCGGCGACGCCGGCCACAACTGGGACCAGGACCTGCGGGGACTCGACATCGAACGCGCCGAGGACCACCTACGGGAGATCTTCGGGACGCTCCGGTCGTACGGCTTCGACTACTTCAAGCTCGACTTCGGGTACGCGGGTGCGCTCGGCGACCTCGACGCCTACCGGCACGGCCTGACCGTGATCCGCGAGGCGGTGGGGCCGGACGCGTACCTGCTCGGCTGCGGGGCGCCGATCCTGCCGAGCGTCGGCCTGGTCGACGCCATGCGCGTCTCCCCCGACGTCGACCCCGCGCACGAGCCAGCCGAAGGGGACATGTCCCGCCCGTCGCAGCGCGCCGCCACGACGACCACGGTCGGACGGGCTTGGCAGCACGGCCGGTTCTGGGTGAACGACCCGGACTGCCTGATCGCCCGCCCGGCGGTGGAACGCCGCGAGGAGTGGGCCCGCACCGTCGAACGGTACGGCGGCCTGCGCGCGTCCTCCGACCGGATCGCCGACCTCGACGACTGGGGCCTGTCCACCACCCGCCGCCTCCTGTCCGAGATCCCCGACCCGGCCACGCCCTTCATCCGCTGACCGCCCAAAAATCGGTCGCTACTGGTCGGCGTCCTGCTCCCGAGCGTGACCAAGCCCCAAAGTAGAGAAGCCCGTCGTTTCGGCCCCGTGCGGCATAGAGTTTCTGGACGTGGGTTTCTGGATGGTGTCGGTGCTGGTCGCTATGGTGTCCCGTGTCGATTTCCGACGTCGCTTGCACGGATTTCCGAACTCCTGTGCACGTGCGTGACCGCTGGTGAATGGTCGGAAGTCTTCGGCGCTATCTGGCGGGGAGCAGGGCCGGTTGCCTCTGTGTCTTGGTGCGGGTGAAGGACCAGGCGGTCGTGGTCCAGAGGGCGCCCCAGATCAGGAAGAAGGGTGACCAAAGCGTCAGGTCCCATGTGGCGAGGTGGCGAGCCAGTTCGGCGTGTTCGGCAGGTGGTGGGCGCAGGCCGGTCAGGACCATGGTGTCGCCGAGCAAGCCGAATCCGATGGGGCCGATCGAGCGCAGGATCATCAAGACGCCCAGTGTCCAGGTCGTGATGAGCAGCAGACGGCGCGGCAAGCGCCGCCCCCAGGGCTGGACGGTGGCGAGCGCCAGCAGAACGCCGATGATCGCGGCGGCGAACATGAGCCAGTAGCTGGCGACGAACCACCCGTCGCGGGCTAGCATCTGCACTCGGAGGTCCGGCCTCATCGGCTCTTTGTCAACCAGGACATCGGAGCCGAGGGCTTGGGCGAGCTTCATTAGCCCGTACGCCGCGGTGCACGCGCAGGTGCCGTAAGCCGGCCACCGTGCCGGGTCGTCCTCAGTTCGCATCGTGGCCCGGGCTCGGTTTGGTGATGAAGGCAATGCCCTGGTCGAGGTCGACCCGGTTGCCGGGTGGCGCACCGTCGCTGTCGTCGTCGCGTAGGACGAGTTCGATCTGGCGGTGCTGCAGTTCGGTGCGTTTGCTGCCCTGGAAGATGGCAGTGAATTCGTCGAATCCTGTGGCGGACACAGGGGTGCCGGAGCGTCTGCGTAGCCAGGGCAGGATCCCGTGGCCGGTGACGTGGATCCAGGTGCGTTCGAGTCCGGCCAGGACCAGGAGCACGCAAGCCAGGACGGGGAGGGCTGCTGCGTAGGCTGCCATGGTCAGGCTTCCTGGAGAGTGTCGGTGAGGTAGCGGTGCAGTGATGTCTTGGGGATGCCGGTTTTGGCGGCGATCTGCCCGAGCGAGTCGCCCTGGGCCTTGAGGAGCCGGGCGTATTCGATCTTTTCGGCGGGGTGGGCGAGGGGCCGGCCGATGTGCCTGTTGTTGGCCTCGGCGACGGCCCGGGCGTGTGCAGCGCGTTCGGCGGTGAAGGTCCGTTCCATCTCAGCGAACAGCGCCAGCAGCAGGAACGCGATCCGCCCCATGCCCTCATCGGTGGTGTTGATCGGGAGCGGGTCGGCCAGGGAACGGACGCCGATGCCGCGTTCGGCGAGGTCGTGGACGAGGTTGAGCACTTCGCGGAGGTTGCGGCCGATACGGTCGAGGGTGTGGACCACGATCGTGTCGCCCGGCCGTGCGTAGGCCAGCAGTTGGGTGAGGCCGTCGCGTTCCACCGTGGTACCGGTCTTCTTGTCGGCGTAGATCCGGGTGTCTGGGATCCCGGCGGCAGCCAGCGCGTCGAGTTGCCGTTCCAGGGACTGCTTGGTGGTGGACACGCGAGCGTAGCCGAGTTCGAGACCGCGCTGAGGGTGATCGGCGCCGGTTCGCATACCCGGGATCGTACCGGAAGTCGTCTCCGTACTCTTTTCCGGGACGACTGCTGTGGAACGACTTCTGGAACGCCAGGCGTCCATCGGTGTCCGTTTTCTGGGGGGCCGTGGCCGCCGCCTGGCAGACTGTTCCAGATCCAAGGAAGTGGAACAGCGATCACGCGAGGTCGTCGCGGCGGAGTTCCATCGTGGCGCTGGGAGCCACGGCGGGCGCCCATGTCGTCGCCCGCAACGTCCGAGAGTTCTACCGACTGATCGGCGGCCTCAGGGACACCGAGATCTGGTGCGACGAGACCCGAGTGGGCCTTCGCCCCTGCGAACCTGCTTCTAAGCGCGAGAAGTTCCTGTCCTGGCTGGACGAGAACTTCGGCCTGCGACCCGCCGACGACCCGGCCGCCGTCATCGCGACCGCGCAGGTCGAACTGGGCGAACGACTGGCGACCCGGCCCACCCAAGGCTGAGGACCGGCTGGTCCTTACCCGAGCTCCGCGAGGTCCGCCGGGCTCAGCTTCAGCGCGGCGGCGGCGATGTTCTCCTCCAGGTGCGCCGGCGAGCCGGTGCCGGGGATCGGCAGGATGTTCGGCGACCGGGCCAGCAGCCAGGCCAGAGCGACCTGCGGCACGGTCGCCCCGTGCCGGGCGGCGACGGCCTCCAGGCGCTCGGCCGTGATCGGCTGGAAGCCGCCGACCGGAAAGAAGGGCACGTACGCGATGCCCGCCTCCGCACAGGCGTCGACCATGGGATCGTCGTCGCGCTGAGAGAGGTTGTAGAGGTTCTGCACGCAGGCGATCGGCGCGATCGCGCGGGCCTGCTCGAACTCCGCGGCGGTGACGTTGGAGACGCCCAGGTGGCGGATCAGGCCTTCTTCGCTCAGAGCTCGCAGCGCTTCCAGTGGCCCGGCGATGGGCGTCTCGGAACGGTCGAGGTCGCCTATCCGCAGGTTCACCACGTCCAGGCGGTCCACGCCGAGCGACCGCAGGTTCGCCTCCACGCCACGGCGCAGGTCGTCGGGCGTGAGCCCGGTCTTCTCCGCCGCGGGCAGGGCGATGTCGGAACCCTCGACCAGCGCCCCCACCTTGGTCACGATCACCAGATCGTCCGGGTAGGGATGCAGCGCCTCCCGGATCAGCTCGTTGGCCGCCACGCCGTCACGTGAGTAGTAGTTCGAGGTGTCCAGGTGGTTCACGCCGAGCTCCACGGCCCGGCGCAGCACGGCGAGGGCCGTCTCCCGGTCCGGCCGGTCGCCCCGCGGCCAACCGGTCAGCTTCATCGTGCCATACCCGATCCTCGCGACGCTCAGGTCGCCGCCCAACGCCCACCGTTCCATCGTCACGTTCAACCACCCTAGACCGCGATACTGAGCCGCATGAGGCTGATCGGCTCTGGCACGGATCGATACTGGCGCGCCTCCTCGCTCGCGTTGAAGGCGGCGCTGGCCGCGCTGCTGCTGTTCGCGCTCACACATCGCGGCTGGGACCGCTTCGCCGACAAGGCCATGGGCACCCGCGCCATCGCCTATCCCCTCGTGGCACTGCTCGTACCGGCGGTCTGGGCGGTGTGGCGGCGTCTGCGCGGTCCGGTCCGTTACCCCTGGGACGTGGACGTCCTCCTCGTCGCTCCCTTCGTCATCGACGTCGCGGGCAACGCCGCCGACCTGTACGACAGCGTGAGCTGGTTCGACGACGCGTGCCACTTCGGCAACTGGGCGCTGCTCGGCGCCGCGGTGGGCGCCGCGCTCCGGCGCGGACCGGTGCTGCCGCCGTTCGTGCTCGCGCTGTGCGTCACCGGGCTCGGTGCCATCGCCGCGATCCTGTGGGAACTGGCCGAGTACCTCACCTTCATCATGGGCACCCCGGAGACGGTCGGCATCTACCGGGACACGCTCGGAGACGAGGCCCTCGGCCTGTCCGGCGCGGCGGTCGCCGGGGTGCTGACCGCGCTACATTCGCGCGTCGCCGCCGGAGCCAGGCCGGCACCGCGCGCGGACGGTGAGCCGGCCTGATGCGGGTCTACGCCGTTCTGTTCCGAACGTCCTAGGACCAGCGTCCGATGGGCGCATGATCGCTTGCTCTCTAGGCTGAGGCCACCCAGGTCCGCGCTCACCAGGAGGTAACACGATGCCGGCTGACGCCAAGGCTCATGTGCGCATCGCCCGCCCGTCACGTGACCTGCGGGCCGCGGAACGCTTCTGGATCTCGGGTCTCGGCCTCGATGTCCTGTTCCGGCATGAGTCGGACGGCACTCCTGGACAGCACTCGCTTCTCATGGTCGGCTGGCCCGATGCCGCCTGGCACCTCGAACTCGTCCACGACCCCGCCGCCCCGATAGATCCCCGGCCGACTCCCGAGGACCTGCTGGTGATCTACCTCGGCGAACCCGTGCCCGACTCCCTGGTGGAACGGCTCGAACAGCACGGCGGAAAGCGGGTACCCGCGCACAACCCGTACTGGGACACCTGGGGCGTGACCCTCCAGGACCCGGACGGTTATCGGCTCGTGCTGTCCACCCGCACCTGGTCCAACTCGTAGAACGTTCGCGCGGCGGGCGCTCGCCAGGTGCCGGAGCCCCGAAAGTTCATCCCGGCCGCGTCCCGAGCCGCTCGGCCAGGAAGGCGATGATTTCATTCCGGGCCTGGATGGTGGGGTGACCCTCCTGGTCGACGAGGTGCGCCGTGACGACGCTGTGGGCACAACCGACGACGTCACGGAAGAAGGGTGGAGGGTTCGTGTTCGCCGTCTCGGCTCTGAGTACGCGGCCGTCGAATGCGTCCCCGAGTAGCGCTCGGTAAGCCGCGAACCGCTGGCCGGTGCACCACTTGTCGCTGTCGAAGCGGTAGGCGAGAACCTTCAATCCGTCTCGCGCTACGCGTTCGGCCACAGCGGCGGCGTCTTCGTCGCTGATCTCCAGACCGCCTGGGTCGTCGAGCGGAAGCGACGGATGGTTGACCACTGGCGCTATGACGGCGGGTTCGAGCGCCATCGTCAAGGCGAAGTTGCCGGTGAAACACAGCCCGACGGCACCGACGCCAGGCCCACCACACTCGGTGTGCGCCAGGCGAGCAAGGCCGCGCAGCCATGTGACGACTGGGCTGGTGCCGCCACCGGCGAACGCTCGAAACTCGGCGCTGACGCACGCGCGTCGAACGATGGTCTCGCGTGCCTCGGCGAGCGGATAGGCGCCGTCGACGCCGAAAAGAGAGGGCAGGTAAACGGAGAAGCCGGCATCACGCACCCAACGCGCGAGCCGCGCGACGTCAGGGCTGATACCCGGCATCTCGGGCATGAGGATGACGGCTGGTCCCGACCCGGCAACGTACACGGTCTTGTCGACGTCATCGACGCTGACGACTCTCCGCGAGAAATCGTCCAAGGGGTCGCTCGGTCCTCGCATGGTTGTCATGACCGAGATGATGCTGAGTGGCCGCCCCCCGGAGAAGCGGCGGCATCGCCAAGCATCCCGGTAATATCGCCACTCGTTCAACGGCGCCGGAGGGCCGCATGAGTCCGCTGCGAGTTGGTGTGCTGGCCTACCCCGGCTGCTTCGCGTCCGAGGTGTTCGGAGTCCCCGACCTCCTGGCGATGGCCACTCACGTCGCCGCGGCGCAAGGGTCGGTTCAGCCGGCGTACGAGACGTCGGTCATCTCGCCCCGGCAGCGCGTGATCGCGTCCGGCGGCTCGGTCCTCGACGTCTCGGCGGTACGCCCGGTAGACGTACTGATCGTGCCGGGCTTCGAGCTTTCGCCCACGCTCGATCTCGACGCGACACTCGCGAGCCTGGGACCGGAAGTAGCCTCGATTCGGTCGCAGGCGGCCTCGGGCACCGCTGTCGTATCGATTTGCGTGGGCGCCTTCCTCGTCGCTGAAGCCGGGTTGCTCGGCGGGCGCGAAGCGACCACATCCTGGTTGTTCGCGGACCGGTTCGCCCGCCGGTACACCGACGTGCACCTCCGCCCGGAGAGCTTGGTCGTGACCGACCGAGGGGTGACGACCACAGCGGCCTTCAGCTCCATGTACGACTTCGCACTGCAGTTCATCCGCGAGCATAACGGCCCCGGCGTCGCCCGTAGCACCGCGCGTATCGCGCTTGTCGATGACGCACGCTCCACCCAGGCTCCCTATGTCGACTCGGGGCTCATACCCACTCTGGGCAGGGAGTTCTCGCTCAGCGTCAAGCGGTGGCTCGACCAGAACCTCAGCGCTCGCTATGACCTGCCCGCCCTCGCCCAGGAGTTCCACGTGAGCACGAGAACCCTGCTCCGTCGCTTCGGCGACGAAGCCGGCGAGACACCGCTCGCGTACCTGCAGACGGTCCGGGTGCGTCGAGCCAGACACCTGCTGGAGACGACGGACAGGACCATCGCCAGCATCGCGGCCGACGTCGGGTATCGCGACCCCGGGGCGTTCAGTGGCATCTTTGCCAGACACACGGGCCGACGGCCGAGCGAGTACCGCGCGATATTCCATCGTCGCCGCGACGACCACGGGTCGACCCGACGGACGAAGACGTGAGACCCACCCGCGACGGCAACGGGCTCCCTCAAGGCAGGGCCAAGCGCATGCCTCCGCAAGCCCGACACCGCCGTCGTACCCGCCTGATCGCCACCATCCCGCCGGCGGTGCTGCCCGCCGACGAGATGCTCTACGTCCGCACCGGCACCGGAGTGGTCGCGCCGCGCCGCTGACGGTCAGGGCCGGGGGCAGTGGAGCACCCCGGTATGCCTTATGCCGCGAACCTCAACCGGGCCCAGACGACGCGGCTGCCGTCTCGGTGCCGGTACGTGCCGTACCGGCCGGCGAGGGCGCCGATGCCGTACAGGCCGAGCCCGCTCTCCGGCAGGTCACTCTCTTCGGCGAGGGCGGTCTCGACCGGGTCCCGCTCCGGAAGCCGAGGCTCCTTCGGCCCGCCGGCGTCGATGACGTGGATCTCGCCGAACGTGGGCCAGCGGTACAGCGCGACGGTGAACGTCCCCTTGGGACGGCCGGACGCCGAGTGACGGATGGCGTTGGTGGCGAGTTCACCGGTGACCCACGCCGCATTGTCGGCGATGGGCACGTCGGCGAACAGCTGTGTCACGAACGTACGGGCGGCGCCCACCTGGTCGGGCGTTCCGGCGAAGCGGCGCTCCCACCGCAACATGCCGGGTCGTTTTTCGGCCACCCGGCCGCCGAACGGCCGCCACTTCTCCTCCCACGATTTCAATGATCATTACCTTCCTCTGCGAGGACGTTCGCGAATGGCGACGTCGTACAGTTCCAGGCTCTTGCGAGCCGCCTCCGGATATCGCCGTACGAGACGATCCAGAAGAGTGAGGTCCGCCGCCACCGACGCTCCTCCGACACCAATCGAATCGAGAGCACTCCGGAACCCGTCGACGGCGCGCATGAGCTCGTCCGGCGAGGTCATGGCGGCTCCTAAGTCGCTGATTTCAGTCCCCAGAATGGCCAATAGGCCGTACGCTGAAAGCGATATCGGCGGCAGAGCCAATGCGTGCAAGCCACGTCAGAGAGGCGTGGAGCACTGTTAAATCCGACGAAAGGGGTGTCATGGGCAGATCTTCGAGCCCGACGCTCATCACTCTCGGACGCCTCGTACGCACTTATCGGGACGCGTCCGGAATACTCCAAAAGGACCTCGCCAACCGCCTCGGCTACTCCGACGGCTGGCTCAGCAACCTCGAAACCGGCCAACTCCGCCCCCGCAGCGAACAGGTCCTCTCGATCGAAGAGGCCCTGAGCCTCCCCCGCGGCGCCCTCATGGCCGTGTACGACCAACTCGACCGCGAATCCCTACCGGGCTGGTTCCGCCCCTGGCTGGAAGAGGAGAAGAAGGCCACGGTCGTACGGTCGTTCGCGCTCGCTCTCGTCCCCGGGCTGCTCCAGACGGTGGACTACGCCCGCGCATTGCTTCCGGACGACGAACCCGCGGTCGCCGCACGGATGGAGCGGCAGGCGATCAGGCAGCGGGAAACGCCGCCCGCTCTGTACTTCGTGATCGACGAGGCTGCGCTCCACCGGGAATGCGGCGGAGCCAAAGTCATGTACGACCAGCTCATGGCGCTAGCCGATGCGGCCTCTCCTCGGCTCACGATCCAAGTTGTACGCTCGGCCGTGAACCCCCGATGCATGGGAACGTTCACCATCGCGACCGTGGACGGGAACGACGTGGGCTACGTGGAGACAGCCGTGAGAGGAATCGTCACGAGTAGCCGGGACGACCTGGCGATCCTCTCCGAAGCATGGGAATCCATCAAAGCGCACGCCATGCCCCAACACGAGTCGATCGAGTTCATCCGAAGGACGGCGGAGGAACGATGGACCTGAGCAACGCCGACTGGCGCAAGTCGAGCCGCAGTGGACAGAACGGCGGCGAATGCGTCGAGGTCACCACGGTCGACCACAGCGTGTAATCCCCCGAGCGTCCCCCGCCCTTGAAACACCGGAGCCAAGGGCGGGGGATTCTGTGGTCACGAAGCGTTCGGTCCGACGATCGGAGTCCACTCTCGGACGTCGTGCACTCGCACGCCCGGGGTGTTGTAGTAGAGGTCGGCGTCCATGATCGCGTCCAGTCCCGGACGGTCGACGTCGAAGATCAGCATCGCGCCGCTGTCGTCCGCCCACGGTCCGGCGGCGATGAGCCGCCCGTCGGCGTGCAGGCGAGCCAGGAACTGCCGGTGGGCGGGACGGGCGGCGAGCCGTTCGGGGTGTTCGGTGAAGGCGAGTTCGACGATCAGCATGCGGCCGACGGTACGTTCGTCGGCGTGACCACGTCTGTATCGGTCGATACACCTGAGCAGTGGCGGTCGCTGAGCGCCGTACCGTTGCTGGCCTCGCTCTCGGATGCGAGGTTGCGGCAGGTGTGGCACGACTCCGCACCGCACGCGGTGTCGGCCGGGCAGGTCCTGCGCAACGCGGGCGATCCCGCCAGCCACCTCCTGCTGCTGTTGCACGGCCGGGTGGCCGCCACGACCACGACGGCCGCCGGGCGGGTCATCCGCTTCGGGGACTGGACGGCGCCCTGCGCGCTGGACAAGATCGCCGTGATCGACGGCGGAGGACATACCGCCACCCTGACCACGCTCGCGCCCTGCGTCGTACGAGGCCTGCCGCGCGACCGTTTCCTGGCCCTCGTCGACGACGTGTCCGCGGTGCGGACCCACGTGCTGCGGACGCTCGCCGGATACGCGCGACGACAGCAGGAGCGCCTGACGGCGACGGCCACGCTGCCCACCGATGCTCGGCTGTCGGCCTGGCTGCTGGACCAGGCGGCCGCCGCTCCAGGCCGCCGCGTACCTCTGCCCGGCAGCCAGCAGGCCCTCGCCGACCTGCTGGGGGTCACACGCGTGACGATCAACCGCGCTCTGGCCCGGCTACAGCGCGACGGGCTGATCGAACTCCAACGCCGCACCATCGTCGTCCTGGCCCCTGAGCTACTCGAACTCCGCGCCCACGGCCGCCCCCGCTGACACACGGCCGCGCCTCTGCGATCCGGCAGTCGCCGTGACCCCCGTCAGCCCTCACACAATGTTCGGGCGGCCGGAACCGACCCCCGACAGCCTCGGTTTCAGGCGGAAGAAGTTGATGGCGGCGTGCGCCACGAGCGCCAACGGCACGGCAAGGAGAAGGGCCCACGGCACCGCCTTTTCAGATCGCGATCGCAAGCTTGCCCTGCACACTGCCGCCAGCCAGCACCTCGTGTGCCTCGGGCAACCTCTCCAGCGGGAACACCTGCTGCAAGTGGACCCGAAGCCTCCCCGCCTCGACCAGCTCGGTCAGTGCCTCTAGGCCGGCCGGGTCCGGCTCCACGCCGACCGCTGCGAAGCGTACGCCGGACTGCTCCGCCAGCTCCGGCAGGGTGGTGCTAAGTCGCTCCACCGCCGTCACCAGCACGCCGCCCTGCCGCAGCACGCCGAAGGAACGCTCGGCGTTCCCGCCGCCCTGGGTCTCCAACACCACGTCCACCGGCGCGTCCCGGAGCACTTCGGTGTAGTCCTGGGTCCGGTAGTCGATCAGCTGATCCACGCCCAACCCGCGCAGGAAGTCGTGCTTGGCCGCGCTCGCCGTGCCAATCACCTCTGCGCCGAGGTGCTTGGCCAGCTGCACCGCGACGTGCCCGAGCCCGCCGCCCGCACCGTGGATCAGTGCCCGTTGCCCTGGCCGCAGCTGCGCGATCTCCACCAGTGCGTGCCAGGCGGTCAGGCCGACCAGCGGTAGCGCCGCGGCCTCCTCGTGGCTGATCCCAGCGGGCTTGCGAGCCAGCTGCCGTGCGGGAGCAACCAGATACTCGGCGTTCGCCCCGGCCGCGGCCGGGAAGTACGGCATCCCGTAGACCTCGTCGCCGACCTTGAACCGGTGCACCCCCGGATCGACCTGCTCGACCACCCCGGAGACGTCCCAGCCAAGGACGAAAGGCGGCTCGCCCAGCAACGGGAAGGCGCCGGAACGGACGAACAGTTCGACGGGGTTGACGCTGGTCGCCCTGACTCGGACCAGCACCTGCGTCGGTCCAGGTGCCGGCTTGGGCAGGTCGACGAGCTCCAGCACCTCGGGGCCGCCAAAGGTCTTCTGGGTGATCGCACGCATCGTCATGCACTCCTGTTCGCAGGGTCGTTTGGGATGTCCCTATCCTCGGCAGGGCGGTACCCGTTGAACAGAAGGCACTTCAAAGGTATATAGGTACCTCATGGGTACTACCGACAACCTGCGCTTCTACGGCGGCGCGGATGCCTATCTGGCTGCCTGCCCCTCCCGCCAGATCCTGGACGTACTCGCCAACAAGTGGACCATGCTGGTCATGGGCGCACTGTCCGGCGGCCCGATCCGCTTTGGCGAGCTGCGGCGCCGCCTGGACGGCGTCACTCAGAAGATGCTCACCCAGACCCTACGTACCCTGGAGCGAGACGGCCTGGTCACCCGCACGGTCTACCCGACCATTCCGCCTAAGGTCGAATACGCGGCCACCGAGCTGGGCGAGAGCGTCACCGCGCTGATGCACGCGATCCGCGCCTGGTCCGAGGACAACATCAATGCCGTCCTGGACGCCCGCGACGCCTACGATGCGCGGGCCGCCCAGGAGGTACAGCCGGTCACGGCCTGATCATCTCCCGCTCGGCAACGCCAGGTCGCCCTGCGCCCACACCTATGACGAGGAGTCGGCCAGATCAGTGATCAGCGGATTCCCACCACGCCAGATTGGCGGTCGCCTGGGCCACCGGCTCGATGATCTCCCACGCTTCGGCGATCAGCCCATCGTCGAACCGCCAGATATCGACGACCGCGATCCCCGGCCCGGCGCCGGGAAGCCGGCGCCGCGAGTACATCACGACGTGATCACCGTCGGCGAGCACGTGATGGACCTCGACTTGCATGTCGGCGAGCGGGATGAGCGCGGAGCGTACGGCGGCGAGCCATTCCGTCTTGGTCGACGAGGTGGAATCCGGCCGGTGATGGACGAAGCCGTCGCTCAGCAACGCCCCGAGCGCGTCGACGTCGCCCGTCTCGACCAGTTCCGCCAGCGCCCGTTGGACGGTGCTCTTGTTCTCTGTGGTCATGGCGGCAGTGTTTCCGCCGTTGCGAGGGTTGTCGATGAACTCGGATTTCATGGCGCACCTCTCCACGATGAGTAGCATCGATGATCATGCACACGGTCGGGGAGCTGTTGCGGCAGTGGCGGCATCGCCGGCGAATCAGCCAACTCGACCTCGCGATCGCCGCCGGCGTCTCAGCTCGTCACGTCAGCCTGGTGGAAACAGGCAAGTCCAACCCGAGCGCCGACATGGTCCTCCGGCTGGCGGATCAGCTCGATGTGCCGTTGCGTGAACGCAACCGGCTGTTGCTCGCCGCCGGTTTCGCACCCCGGTACGCCGAACGGCAACTCGACCCAGGCGCGATGTCGGCGGCCTGGGACGCGGTCGAGAGGGTGCTCCGCGCACACGAGCCGTACCCGGCGCTGGTCCTCGATCGCCGATGGAACATCGTGATGACCAATCGCGCTGTCGACCCGTTCTTCACGGACGTTGCCCCCGACCTGCTGCGGCCGCCGATCAACATGGTGCGGCTGGGACTGGACCCGCGCGGGCTCGCTCCTCAGATCGTCAATCTGGCCGAGGCGCGTGCGGCTCTTCGTACCCGGATCCGGCGTCAGCTCGCCATTGCCCCCGACGCCGAACTGACCGCGCTCTACGAGGAACTGCTGGCACCCGATTCCGAGGACGCGAGCCACCCAATCGACTCCGAGGTCGTGACCTCGATGATCTTTCGCTTCGGCGGACGAGAACTGCGGCTGTTCTCGACCATCACCACGTTCGGAACCCCGATGGACATCACACTGGACGAGGTCGCGATCGAGTCGTACTACCCGGCGGACGCGGAGACCGCCGCCTACTTCACGAAGTCCGGCGCCGACGCTCAGGCCGGCACATGGCCACCTGCCCCCTGAGAGGGTCACGCGATCCTCGCCGACGGCTACTCGGGCAACACGCCGCTGAGGCGGTCTTGGCCCTGTGGCGGGCGGGTGGGGAGGTGTTCGACGGTCGCGATCGCGGCGATGGCGATGGCGCCGCCGACGATGGGGACGGCGATCGGACCGGAGGTCGCGAGGGCGATGCCGCCAACGGCGCCCGCCGTCGCGACGCCGAGGAACTGGGCGGAGAAGTGCAGGCCGAGGGCGAGCGAACGCTGGTCGGGGGCGAGGGTGACCAGGCGGGTCTGCTGGCTGATGCCACCGGACCACCAGGCCGCCCCGAAGACGAGCATGATCGGGAAGGCGACGGCGGTGCCGACCGCCGTATGCACGTGAATGCCGGTCAGCAGGGCGACTAGGGCGATCATCACGGCAACGGTGAGCAACGCGAGCCGCAGCACCGGGGCCAAGGAGTATCGGGCGATGAGGTGTCCGATCACTCGGCCGCCGATGAGTCCGCCGGCACCGAAGACGACCATCAGTGCGGCGACGCCGACACTGCCCGCCCCGGTCGCGGTCCTCATGACCGAGGACAAATACGTGTAGACGGTGTAAGAAGCCAGGAACAGCCCGAACGTGGTCGCCAGTGCCCGTTGGACGGCCCGGTGGCCCAGCAGCGCGAGCCGACCGCCGGCCGGAGCGCGGGACACCGGCACCTCGGGCAGGAAGGCCCCCATGAGAACCGCGCTGAGGATGGCGAGCCCGGTGACGAAGAGGAAAGAGGTTCGCCAGCCGAACGTGGACCCGATCATCGTGCCGATCGGTGCGCCCGCAGTCAGCGCCAGGGCATTGCCGGTAGCGGTGACCGAGATCGCCCGGGGCAGCAGTGCGGGCGCGGTCAGAGCGGCGGCCGCGGCGGCGGCTGGCGCCAGGAACAGGGCCGCACCCGCGGCCGCGAGGATCCGTGCGGTGATGAGCACGGCGATGTCGGGCGCCAGCGCGGCGAGCAGGTTCGCCGCCGCGAAGAACACAGCGGCACCGATCAGCAACCGCTTCGGCGGGACATCGTGGAACAGCCTGATCAGCGGTGGCCCGCCCAAGGCGTACGCCACGGCGAAGATCGTGACCAGTTGGCCGCAAACGGCGACGGAGGTGTGCATGTCGCGGGCCACGGCGGGCAGCACGCCCGCGATCACGTAGCCCTCCGTCCCGACGGTGAAGGTGCCCAGGGCGAGCAGGTAGATCCGGGGGTTCAGTGTGGACATGAGTCCAACGGTACAACGATCTTTGAACCATTGGACTATCTTGGAGGCATGCGTGACGCTTTTCATGCCGACCCGACGGATGTGACGCTGGCAGCCGCGTTGAACGGCCTCAGCGACCCGCTGCGCCTGCGGATCGTCGACCTGCTCTCCCGCAATGGAGAGACCGAGTGCTCAGCGATCTACCGTGAGCTGGGGATCAGCAAGTCCAACGCGTCCCACCATTTCCGGATCCTGCGCGAGTGCGGACTGCTCCGCCGCACCCACGAAGGGCAGCGGCAGAGCGCCCGACTGCGCACAGAGGAGTTCGAGGCACGGTTCCCCGGCCTGCTCGCCGCCGTATTGGACAACATCGAGGCCGGCGAAGGCCGCTGACCGGATCCAGGCCGCGGCCGGCGTTGACCCCTGCGACGGCACCGTGGTAGATCCATTGCTCGTGCCGCGTGTCGGCGCCAGGTGGACGGCGTCGGCATGGAGGCATCGTGATCAAGGAGACCGCCATGCGTCCACGCCTTCGGTCCCACTAAGGGGCGCCGGGGCCCGACCGGCCCCCTACCGCGGTCCAACCTTCATCGCCGCCCGACCACATCGCGGGTCCAGGCGGCCGTGTTCTCCTTGATCGAAAGTGATTCATGCCTGATTCGTACGCTAAGTCCACTCCGTTTCACGCGGGCGCTCCAGAGGACCGGGCACGGTCTCTCGGCGGGCAGCTGGCCGAGGTTCACCAGTGGCTCCGTGCCGAGCTGGCGCGACTCCGCGAAGAGATCGCCGCCTACGCCGGCAGCGACACCGCACAGTCCCCCACTCCGCTGCGGGTGCACTGCACGGCCTTCTGCCAGGCACTGACCCGGCACCACACCAGCGAGGACACCACGGGGTTCCCGGCCCTCGGCGAGCAGTTCCCCGAGCTGATCCCGGTGCTGGAAGAACTGCGGCGGGATCACCGGCTGGTCGCCGACATCCTCCGCAGACTGCGAGAACTCCTCACGACGCTGACACCGGACAACGCCGAGCCGGTACGGCGGGAGCTCGACGGGCTGACCGCGATCCTCGAATCCCACTTCCAGTGGGAAGAGCGAAGACTCCTGGACGCCTTCGACGCGCTCCAGACGCCGAGAACGAGCGAGGATCTGTTCGGCCCGGCCATCCGCCGCGAAGACGAGCACCGCCGGTAGGAACCCCGACGGCATCCTGGCGCAGTTCGTTTCCGGGAGCCGGGGTTGTGTTCAGTTGAAGTTTCAACTAAACTCCCCATCACTACTCGTTGAACATTCAAGCACAGGAGCGACCATGAGCGTCACCGCCACCGACCTGGGACTGACCGCGGGCACCTGGAACATCGACCCGGCCCACTCCGAGGTCACCTTCACCATCCGCCACCTCATGACCAAGGTGCGCGGCTCGTTCACCGAGTTCTCGGGCTCCGTCGAGATCGCCGAGGACGTGCAGGCCTCCACCGCCACCGCCGAGATCAAGCTCGGGTCGATCGACACCCGGAACGCCGACCGCGACAACCACGTCCGGGGCTCCGACATCCTCGACGTCGAGAACCACCCGTCGATGACGTTCCAGACCAAGGGCGTCCGCGTCGAGGGCGACACGAACCTCGTCGACGGCGAGCTCACGATCAAGGGCATCTCCCAGCCGGTCACCCTCGAGGTCGAGTTCAACGGCGTCGGCGAGGACCCGTGGGGCGGCACGCGCGCCGGCTTCAGCGCCACCGCCTCCATCAACCGCAAGGACTGGGGCATCGAGTTCAACGTGCCGCTGCCCGGCGGCCAGAAGGCCCTCCTCGGCGACAAGGTCGACCTCCAGCTGGAGATCCAGGCCGTCCGCGCCTGAGACCTCGCACACCACGGTCGCCGCTACGCACCACGGCACAGAGCACTCGCGGGAACACCGCGGGTGCTCTCTGTCATGTTGAGGGTGCCCGCAATCGGGTATCGCGGAACAGCAGAGGGCACATTCGCGTTGATCCGTTTGGGATTCGATGTGAGAGCGAGGTGGCCATGGCGGCGACCACGAATGACAGCAGGCGCGTCAGGCGGCCTGGGCGGGCGGCCGACGGCGATCTGCTGGGGGCCTACTTGGATGAAATCGCCGCCACGCCACTTTTGAACGCCGAAGAGGAGATCGAGCTCGCCCTGGCCATGGAGGCCGGGCTGCTCGCCCACAACCACCTCGACGAGGAGACCTTCCCGGACGGCGCGACCCGCGAGGAGCTCGAAGAGATCGCGGCGCGCGGCGACGCCGCGAAGGACCGGTTCATCCTGGCCAACCTCCGCCTGGTCGTCAGCGTGGCCCGGCGCTACCCCACGGACGGCCTGAGCCTGCTCGACCTGATCCAGGAGGGCACGATCGGCCTGATCCGGGCCGTCGAGGGCTTCGACCCGCGCCGGGGTTTCAAGTTCTCCACCTATGCGACGTGGTGGATCCGGCAGGCCATCGGCCGGGCGCTGGCCAACTCGTCCCGGTCCGTACGGCTGCCGGGCGCGGTGCACACCGACGTCAACCGGCTGCGCAAGGCCCGCCGTGAGCTGGTCCTGCTGACCGGTTCGGAGCCGACCGACGACGAGCTGGCCGCCGAGCTCGACCTGCCGGTGGAGCGCATCGGCGAGCTGGACCGCTGGGACCGTACACCCGCGAGCCTCGACGCCGTCGTCGGTGAGGACGAGGAGACCTCGCTCGGCGACCTCCTCGCCGACGAGACCACGCCCTCGCCCGAGGAATCGGCCATGGCGAGCGTCCAGCTGGAGATCATCGACGACATGCTGGAGCGCCTCGAGCCGCGTGAGGCCGTCGTGCTGCGGGCGCGGTTCGGCCTGGAGGACGGCACCGAGCACAGCCGCCGGGAGATCGCGACCCGCCTGGGCGTGTCCGCCGAGCGGGTCCGGCAGATGGAGCTGGCAGCCCTGCGGCGCATGCGCGAGATGGCCCAGCGCATGGACGCCCCCCTGGCCGCCTGACAACGATCGGAAAGACGATGGTCCGGCCCGCGATCAGCGGGCCGGACCATCGTCTTGTACGGCCAGAGAGGCTGTCGGAGATGCCCCTGACCGGGTGACCGGGCGCGCTCACCCATCGGGTCGGTGCCGCGTCGGCCGGCCACCGCCTCGAACGAGGAGGCAGGTGCGGGCCGCGCGGACGGTGAAGGCCAGCCGGGTGAGGCTGGCGGCCGCCGCCGCTGCCGCCGGGAGTGCGGCGAACCGGCCGGGTGCGCCGGCCGCCTGGGCGGCGAGCAGGGTGACCAGGGTGATGTCGATGGGGACGGTGCCGCCGACGGCGATGGTCGCGGTGGCGAGGGGACGGGCGGGCAGCCACCGGGCAAGCCGTCCGGTGGTGGCCAGGGTGAACAGGGTGCCGGCGATGGCGATCGCGAGGGCGACCACGGCCAGGTGGACGGCCGGCCGGGCTCCGGTGGGGATACCGGCCCAGTGCCAGGGCGCGGTGGGCCGGGCAGCGATGCCGCCGGCCAGAGCCGCGCCCACCCACAGAGCGCCGATCAGCGGACCGGCCGTCAGCACGGTGAGCGCGGTCCGGCGGGCCTGGGCGGCGGCGAGTTCGCCACGGAATCCGTCGGCGACCTGATCCGGGTTGCCGAATTCGGTGACGGCCGCGTGGGCGGCGTGAACGGGGTCCATCCCGGCGTCGGCGTGCGCATCGGCGGCGTCGGCGAGCCCGGCGGCCAGCTCGTCCAGGATGTCGCGGCGCGCTCTGGCCGGGCCGATCAACCTGACGGAGGTCTCGGCCAGGTAGGTCCCGATGACGTCCTCCGGAAGCCCCAGGGGACCGCCCGGACCGGTCATGGTGTCACCGGCCGTTGCTGTGGACCGAGCAGGGCGGTGACGGCGGCGGAGAACTCCCGCCAGGCGTGCCGTTCGGCCTCGAGCGTCCGGCGGCCACTCGGGGTGAGTTCGTACACCCGCCTGCGCCGGCCGCCCTCCTCCGACCAGGTCGCGCGCACGAATCCGGCCCGTTCCAGGCGGCGCAGCGCCGGGTAGATCGTGCCGGTGGGCAGGTCGAACCGCCCACCGCTGCCGACCCGCAGCGCCTCCATGACCGCATAGCCGTGACGTGGACCGTCGTCCAGCGCGGCCAGCAGCATGCCGTCCAGATGGCCCTTCAGTGCTTGTGCGCTCATACGTAGCAATGCTACTGTCCGAACATAGGTAGTAAAACTACATGTAGTAAAACTTTCCTCGATTCCTCATGACACCGGGCCGCACCGGCCCCGCCGGCGTCGGCCGCGGCAACCTCGGACACCGCATCGACGAGACGAGGACGTCGGCATGGACACGACGATCGACCCACCGGCCGTCGCCGGCCGGCGCGGATCCCCGCGCCATCGATCAATCGGCTACTGGACGGCCACCCTCCTGGTGGCGGGTGAGATGGGAGTGGGCGGCAGCTGGGACATCGCGCGCATCCCGTACGTGCGCGATGTCGTGACGCACCTTGGCTATCCGTCCTATTTCCTGGTGCTGCTGGGCACCTGGAAGGTGCTGGGCGCGATCGCCCTGGTCGTTCCGCGCCGCCCGTTGCTCAAGGAATGGGCCTACGCGGGCGCCTTCTTCACCTACACCGGAGCCATCGCCTCCCATCTGACCAGGGATTACGCCCTCGGCGAGCTGGTTCCGCTCACCGTCTTCACCGCCCTGACCGTTCTGTCGTGGGCGCTGCGGCCGCAGCGCCGCCGCATGCGTCACCCTCCTGAGCCCTGATACCCGGGCCGCCAGGCCGATGGTCCGTCGTCCTCTCCACGGATCCGCCGGCGATGCCGGACGTGGTACGCAGCGCGGGGAGGAGCGTGATCATGCCGAACGCGGCCAGGGCGGCGCCGAGCCAGAGCGGGGCCCGCAGGCCGAAGTGGCCGATCGCCATTCCTCCCGCCGAGGAGCCGACGATGACGCCGAGGGTGATGAACGAGGAGTGGACGGTGTTCACGAGCGGCCCGGCGTTGCCGGCGCGCTGCACACGCGTCACCATCGCCGGGTTCATGGTGACACCCACCAGACCGACGCCCAGCATGAAGACGACGGCGGGGATCTTCAGGCCGGCCAGTACGGCGAAGCCGGTCAGGAAGAGGACGTTCAGCGCGAGGCCGGCCAGCTGGACGCCGAGTGCGTGCCGGTCGGCGAGGCGGCCGACGACGTGGTTGCCGACCACGGTCGCGGCGCCGTACGCGATGAGCAGTGGAGGGACGGCGCCCGCGGCGAAACCGGTGACCCGGGTGAGGATCGGGGTGAAATAGCTGAACGCGGAGAAGGTCGCACCGATGATGAACGTGCTGGTCGAGAGCGCCAGCCACAGCCGGGGACGCGTGAACGCCCGCACGTCCCGCCGGACGTCCTCGCCTCCCTCTTCCGCATGCTCGACCCGGGGCACGCCGGCCATGGTGGCGAGCGCCGCGAGGACGGTCAGCGCGCTGACGGCCCAGAAGGCGGCGCGCCAGCCCAGATGCTCTCAGGGTGGACAGCGGCAGCCCGAGCAGAGTGCCGACCATCAGGCCGTTCATCACCACCGCGATCGCCCGGCCCCGCACCTCCGGCCGGGTCAGCCGCACCGACAGCGAGATGGCGACCCCGAAGAACGCCTGAGAGGCGACGCCCGTGACGATGCGCGCCACCAGCATAAGCGCGTAGGAGTCCGCGACGGCGGCCAGGAGGTTGCCCGCCGAGAAGAGCGCGAACAGGACCATGAGCGCCGCTCGCGGGCGTAGTCGCATCGCCCCGAGCGTGAGGAACGGGCCGCCGGCGGCCATGGCGACCGCGAAGGCGGTGATCAGATAGCCGATCTGCGAGATGGTGACGTTCAGCCCGTCGGCCAACTGCGGCATCAGCCCGGCGACGGCGAACTCGCTGGTCACCATGGCGAAGATGCCAAGGGCCAGCACATAGACGGCACGGGGCACAGGAAGCCTCCCGAAGAGTTTTGCATTGATCGGTGTAAAACGACGGCACGCCGAAACAGGCCCCGCCGGGCGCGTCGCGTCAGAGAGAGCCGGGCGTCAGCGCGTCCATCGCCGTCGCCGCGATCGCCGTCAAAGCGGTACGGTCCGCGCCGCCTCGGGCGGCCACGCGGATGCCGGCGATCACGGCATTGACGAACCGGGCCAGATCGCCCGGATCCCGCGCGGAGATGATGCCCCCGTCATGCCGCCCCACCTCGATGACACCGCGGAGCGCCTCGAGCCGCCGAGCCAGGTCGCGATCCAGCAACTGGGCGATCTCCGGGTCACGCCCGATGCAATACCGCATGACGGCTTGTGAGACCGGCGTACCGGCCGGCCCACATGAGGACTTCCTGGATCCACGGTCCCATTCGAGCGCCCGGCAATTAGGTCCGGCGGCTCTGTTCCCGGGATGGGCGGTCAGGCAGGGTGAGCGTGCCCGTGAATCCCGGGGACGGCCGGGTCTCGGCGCAGTGCGATTCCCGCAGTGAAAGGACTCCCTTGCTCAGTATGACCAAGCACGGCATCAGAATCCTGACGGCGGCCGCGTTGGCGGGAGCGACCGTCGCGGCCGGCACCGGAGCGGCGTCGGCACAGACCAGGACGGCAGACGGCGCACCCGCCGCCGCGAAGTCGGGCGTCTCCGCGGCCAGGACCGGGGAGATCACCTGCCCGCGAGGCAACGCCTGCTTTTATGACCACACGTATTACCGGTGGGGGATGGTGTACGACAAGCCAACGAAGAAGCACCCCTACAAGTGCAATGTGGTCGAGAGGTGGAGTCTGCAAGCACCGGCGGTGTCATATCAGAACCGGACCGTGTACAAGGTGAAGCTCCTCAACTCGAGAGGGAAGACGATCCGCACCATCCCGCAAAGGGGTGTGCACGGCGCCTTCAGCCCCAAGAGCGGGATCAAGGGAAACGTCGCCTACGCCTGCTTCGTCAAGCCCTGATTTCTGACCCCCGACCTCCCATGAAAGGAACTCTCTTGCTCAGCAGGACCAGACACGGCATCAAACTCCTGACGGTGACCGCGTTGGCGGGTTCGGCCATCGTGGCCGGCGCCGGAGCCGCATCCGCACAGTCGGACGGCGTCGCGGCCAAGGGCGGACCGATCACCTGCCCGAGGGGAACGGGCTGCGTTTACGACACCACCTATTACAAGCACTCGATGACTTCCATCGTTCCCAAGTTCTTTCTCAACAAGTGCACTAGGAACACGGCGTTCGCACTCCGCTACAATCCGGTCAATTCCTATCAGAACCGGACCGTATACAGGATGAAGATCTATGATCAGCGCTTCAAGTTGATGCGCATCGTCCCGTCAAGAGGGCACCATGGTGCCTTCAGCCCCAACAGCGGGTTCAAGAAGTACGTCGGCTGGATCTGCTTCGTCAAGTGAACCTGCCGCGCACGGGAAACGCCGGGGGAGCGGAAGACGAGTCACTCCCCCGGCGTCGGTGCCTTCGGTCTCCGCGCCCTACGCGCGAAGCACCGCCCGCCCTCGCGGGCGCTCGCGGCGGTCGGTCATGCGGAATCGTGTCGATCAGCAGGTGAGATTTGCGCCCGGGTCCACACCGAGGATTGCCGCGAAGCTCCGGTAGAGACTGACGCGGTGCTGCATCTGGTCAACGTTCTTGCCGTTGCACTCGAGCGCTCCGTTGATGCTGCGGATTGTCTCGCCGAACCCGCGCTGGTTCACCATCGCGTCGTGCGACGTCATGGTGCCCGCGCCGCGTTGCGTGTTCCAGAACCAGAGCGCCGTCTTCCACGAGACCGTCGCGTCCCGCTCCACCAGCCACGGATTGTGGAGCAGGTCGATGTGAAGGGCGTCACCGGCCGCCTTGTAGTTGAAGTTCCAGCTCAACTGCAGGGGGCCACGGCCGTAGTACGCGGCCTGGCCGGCCGGGCAGCCGTACGGCTGGCTCCGATCGCAGTAGTGCGGGTAGTTGGCGGTGTTCTGCTCCACGACGTGGACCAGGCCACCGGTCTCGTGTGAGACGTTGGCCAGGAACGCCGCCGTTTCCCGCTTCTTGAGCGTGTCGCCGCCCGTGTTGGCGAATCCGGGGAAGGCGCTCATCGCCGAGACCAGCCCGTTGTAGGTGTAGAAGCCGTTCCGCCTCGGGAACATCTGGTCGAAATTGCCCTGGCTGACCACGAATCTTTCGGCCTTCGCGGCTGCCGATTCCGGAGCAGCCCAGGCGGTGGGCATCGTGCGGCCGGCGCAGACCACACCCATCGCCGCGATTACGGTCAAAACAGCGAGAGCTCGTCTGATCAACACACTTTCTCCTCGCGAAAGAGCGGGCCAAGTGGCCCGAGAACTCGTCCGTTCCGCCATACCCCGCCCGCCCGGGTCTTCGCGGTGCGACCACAATATTCTTGCGAAGGCGTGGTCATCACCGTAAGGAATTCCCGTCTCTCACCGACCACACTGCACTGGTAGACACATCCGTTGACGAGCCGGTGCGGAAAAATCCTCCAGGGAATCGCGCCGATTCGTCGCCTTTTTGTGAGGAGATTTGTCATGCGTAAACGCGGCATCGGCGTCCTCGTGCGCTTGGTATCGGCCGCAGTGGCCTGCCTGGGCATCACGGCCGCGGGATCCCAGCCGACCTCGGCCAGGGCAGCGGCCGCCGACCACACGGTGACCTTCGTGAACCGGACCGGCGAGACTCTTTGGGTCGGCAGCACCGTCAACGCCGACGGCTCGGTCAGCTTCGCCCACCTGCCCACCTTGCGGCCCGGCCAGTCGGCCACGGTGACCATCCCCGAGACCCGCGCACCCGGCCACTGGCGTGGCAAGTTCTTCGCCCGGCAAGACTGCACCGGAACCTCCGGGGCCAACTTCCACTGCCGGGTGGGCGACTGCGGAGTCTTCGCCGACCACTGCACCACCGGTGAGCAGCCCGCCGGCCTCGCGGAGTTCAACTTCGACTCTGCCGACCGCCTCGCGCCCTGGTACGACGTCAGCTACGTCAACGCGTTCTCCCTGCCGATCACCATCGACCCGGTGAACGCCACGGCACCGTGCGGCTCGGCGGGCTGCTCGAAGAACCTGCTCCCGTACTGCCCGGCCGAAGACCTGCAGCGCCGGCCCGACGGCTCACCGCTCAACTGCGTAAGCCCCAACCGGGACGCCAAGACCACCTACAGCAACATGATCCAGGCCCACTGCCCCAAGGCGTACGCCTGGTCCAAGCACGACACCGAACCGGGGAACCAGGTCATGTATCAATGCGCGGCCTGCCGCGGTTTCACCGTCACCTTCCACAGCAGCCGCTGACCCATGACCTCCGGTGCCCCGGCGGAGCCGCCGGGACACCGCGACGTCCCGTTTCCCACGAGGCTCGCCGGTCAAGCCCGCGCCGAGGTGGCCGACGTCACGCCGCGTCGCGGTAGGCGGCACCGGAGGCGTTGGCGTTGGCGCCGGTGTACAGGCCGGTCGGGCTCGTCTTGGTGGACAGGGTGAACCAGGCATAGCGGTCGAGCCAGCCACCGGGCCGGTCGGCGCCGAAGGCGACCGCCGGGGCACCGAGCCGCATGCCGGTGGCCTGCAGCCGGGGCCACAGCGCGAGCGCCTGCTCGACGGACATGTTGGCCTGACCGGCCATGTCCGGTTCATTGAAGCCGAGCAGCGTGGTGCCGCCGGCCTTCGCCTCCTTCAACTGCGCGTCATTGACGGGCGGCGTCCGAGTGCCCGCCGCGGGTCCGCACCCACATCAAGGAGCGCGCGGACGACCCCGGGCTCCTTCTTGGACGCCGCGCACAGGAAACGCCGGGGGGAGCGGGAGACGAATCGCTCCCCCCGGCGTCGGTGCCTCCTGACGGTATCCGAACGCTATCCGCTAGGCACTCACCTCCTCCTTCGCGCCCTCCGCGCGAAGCCTTCAGGCGACGTCGGCGGTCAGGCCCGCGACCGTCGCGTCGAGAGAACTGGTCGTGAGGGGCATCAGCACCGGTTCGGTCACCCGGAAACGTTCGACGCCCCGCTTGGTCAGGTGCATCCGCAGGTCGATCCACCCGTCCGTGGTGCGGCAGCGGCCCCGCTCGGGGAAGTGCAGATCCCCCACTGAGATGCGGGCCCCGGCGACGTGCACCGGCAGCAGGATCTGCGCCCGTGGCGTGAAGGCCCGGCAGGAGGCCCTGGTCCGCTCGGCGTACGCCGCGACACGGGCGTGCTCGGCCGTGGCCGGTGCGATGCGGCCGAGGACCGCTCCGGCCGGATCCCCGGCGGGGTCCCGCAGCATCGCGTGGGAGGGGGCGAGACCGAGGATGCCCGGGTGCGCGGCGGTCGCGGGGCGGCCGTCCGTTCGGCCGATCGCGAGGACCTCGATCATGAGGAGGTCGCCGGGCTCCGCGCCGACCACTCCGACCGGGCCGCACAGCAGGTCGCCGCCCTCGCACTCCATTCGCACGGAGCCGCCCGCGATCAGCTCGGCGACGGGCGGGATCTCCGGGTGCCAGCGATCGCGTCCAGGCATGGAGCGGACGGTCGGGACCGGAGCGGCGGGCGTGAACAGCATCGTTTCGGTCCCTTCGATCGCTGGCTTCGGAACACCTCAATCCTGCACTTGGGGCTGTTTCGGTGTGGTTTCACGCCGCTTAAACCGCCGTCAACGGACGTTCACCGTGGTCAGACGTCCCGCGGCCCCGCCACGGGGTGAACGCCCGACGGCGGAGCACCGTACGAGGCCGGGGCCGGCGCTGAACCCCAGCACCTGGAAGCCGTTGCTGACGTCGTTCTGGTGCGGCTTCGAGCAGGCAAGAAAAATGAAATTCCTGCATGCCGCATTCCCGAGTTAGGCCGTAGAAAAGCGGCGATCATTGCTGGTGATACGATCACGTTCGGTGGGAGTCGGTCTGAAACCGTTGGAAAGCCGCGATCCACCGTTGGTTGGCCCGTACCGGTTGCTGGCCGTGCTGGGCAGCGGCGGCATGGGGCGTGTCTATTTGGGACGGTCGCCGGGGGCGCGTGCCGTGGCCGTTAAAGTGATACGGCCCGATCTCTGTGGCGACCAGCGATTTCTGGTGCGTTTCCGGCGAGAGGTGGAGGCGGCCGGCGCGGTCGGTGGGGTGTTCACCTCGCCGGTGGTCGACGCCCACATGACCGGACCCACACCATGGCTGGCCACGTCCTATGTGGCCGGGCCGGCATTGGACGAGGCGGTGCGCGCGTACGGTCCACTGGCCGAGCCCGGGGCGCGGGCGCTGGGGGCGGCGCTCGCCGAGGCGCTGGTCGGCATCCACGGCGCGGGCGTGGTTCACCGCGACCTGAAGCCTGCGAACGTGCTACTCGCGGAGGACGGCCCGAAAGTCATCGACTTCGGCATCAGCCGGGCGCCTGACGGCACCTCGATCACGCGCAGTGGTGCGCTCATCGGTACCGCCGCGTACATGTCGCCGGAACAGGCCGCGTCCGGGCGGCGCGTCGGCCCCGCGACGGACGTGTTCGCACTCGGCGGGATCCTGGTGTACGCGACGACCGGGGCGCCGCCGTTCGGCACGGGGTCGGTCCCCGCGGTGCTCGATCGCGTCATGCACGGCCGGCCGCGGCTTGAGGGGGTTCCCGGCGCGCTGCTGGGCGTGGTGGCCGCGTGTCTGGACAAGGATCCGGCCCGGCGACCCAGCCCGGCCGCGCTCGTGGAACGGCTTGCCGGGGCACGGCCCGCGGAATGGTGGCCGCCGCCGATCCGTCAGGAGATCTCGGCTCGGGCGCATGAGGTCGCCGCTTTGCTGGCGGGGTCGCCGTCGCGAACGTCCGAGCCACCGCGGGATGTGCAGCCGACCCGCGCGGACCCGCCGGAGCACGGCCGCCGCCGGGTCCTGGGCATGACCGCCGCCGGAGTCGGGGCGATCACCGCGGCCGGCGTCACCGCGTGGTTCACGCGGGACGGGCATCACCCGCAGCCGCGGAGCGTCAGAGCGGGCGTCGTGGGCACACCGCAGGGGCCGCGGCCGCTCTGGATCTACGTTCCGGACGTTCTATCGAGTCTGAAGTTGCCGACCGCGGTAGCCCCGGATGCTCTCGTGCTGGGAGAGTCGTCCCGGTTGTGCTGTCTGGATACCGCGACCGGTGCACGGCGATGGACGACTCCGGACCCCAGCGGCTTCGATTCGGTCGACGTGGCCGGGAACATCGTGTACGCCGCGAACCAGCGCCAGGAGCTGGCCGCCTGTGACCTCGACCGGGGACGGCACCGCTGGGTGATCACCCCGCCCGGTACCGGTCCTTTCGAACTCGAGGGCGTGGCCAAGTCGATCATGTACTCCACCACCCTCGGCGGGTCGCCTCCGTCCCTGTATGCCGTCGACCTGCCGAGCGCACGCGAACGCTGGCGGTACCGGCCGCCGTCGGCGTCCTCGCCGTTCTCGGTGGTGTTAGTGGCCGGGCGCTGCCTCGTCGTGACGGACGACATGGTGTACGCGCTCGATGCGCTGAGTGGGCGGCCGGCGTGGCAGGCCCCGTACGACCGGGGTTTCCAGGCGGTCGCGGCCTCGGAGACGACCGTCTTCATGCGTACCTCCGATGCGGTCACGGCTCTGGCCGGCGGTGCCGGTGCGCGGCTGTGGACGACCGGTGGGTTCGGCGGGCGCTGGCCGACCGTGCTCACGGTCGCCGGGGGTGTCGTCTGCGTCGGCGACGAGAACGTCGTCAGCGGCCTGGACGCCTCGACCGGCAGGATCCGCTGGCGGACGCGGTTGACCGGCCCGCCGAGCGTCACGGCGCCGCAGCCGCGGGCGCGGTCCTTCGTCGCCATACCGCTCGCGCCCGGTGCGCAGGCCACGGCTGGATTCGCGGCCCTGAACCTGGCCGACGGCCGGATCCGATGGACCTACCGCGTGCCCAATGACACCCGGACCCAGTGGGATCTGCACGCCGACGAGACCCGGGTGTACGCGTTCGACGGCCGACGGCTGCTGGCTTTCCAAGGATGACGATGCCACCTCGTTTCGCGGTTCCCTCGACCGTCGGCCCGTACGAGCTGATCAGCCCGCTCGGGCAGGGCGGTATGGGCTCGGTGTATCTGGCCCGTTCCCGTGCCGGCCGGTTGGTCGCCGTCAAGGTCATCCATGCCCATCTCGCCGATGATCCGGACTTCCGTGCGCGGTTCCGACGGGAGATCGCATCCGCGCGGCGGGTGAGCGGTGCCTACACGGCACCGGTCCTGGACGCCGACCCGGACGGCTCGCCGCCCTGGTTCGCCGCCGCGTACGTGCCGGGCCCGTCGCTGCGGGATGCGGTGCGGCGGCACGGCCCGCTGCCGGAGCAGACCGTGCGCACGCTCGGCGCCGGCCTCGCCGAGGCGCTGGCCGCCGTGCACGCCGCCGGGCTGGTGCATCGTGATCTCAAGCCGGGCAACATCCTGCTGGCCGCCGACGGGCCACGCCTGATCGACTTCGGCATCAGCCGGGCGGTCGACGACTCGGCACTGACCGCGACCGGAGTGGTCCTCGGCTCGGCCGGCTACATGTCCCCCGAACAGGCCGCGGCCGACCGGGTCGAACCGGCGAGCGACGTGTTCTCCCTCGGGGCCTGCCTCGCCTTCGCCGCCACCGGACGCCCGCCCTTCGGCGACGGCGCCGTCGAGGCCCTCGTCTACCGCGTCGGCCGTGAGGACCCGGATATGGACGGCGTCCCGGACCCGCTACGCGACCTCCTCTCCGCGTGCCTGCACCGCGATCCCGCCCAGCGGCCCCCCGTACGGCAGCTGCCCGGCCTGTTCCTCCCCGGTACGAACGCTCCACCCGCCTCGGCCGAGTGGCTGCCCGAACCGGTGGTGGCCGAAGTCTCCGCGCGGACCGATGCCGTACGCGGCACGGCCACCGTCGCCGACCGCAGGTTCGGCCGGCGCGGGTTCCTCATCGGCGGCCTGGCCATCGGCGCGACCGTGGCGGCCGGCGCGGTCTCCTGGGCGGCCCGCGGGCCACGACACCGGCCTCGCCCGTCCGCCCAGCCGACGATCACACTGCGCCGGCTGTGGGAATTGAACATCGCCCACGACGGACCCGCCATGATCGCACAAGGCGTCCTGATCTTCCAGGACGGCTTCACGCTGACCGGCCTCGACATGGGTACCGGAGCACGCCGATGGAGTGCGGGCTATCCGTTCCCCGGCGCTCCCCGCCCCCTGGACCCCCTGCCCGTCGCCGCAGCCGGCGACACGCTATACACCCCGGTGGGCTCACTGGTGGACGCCCCGGGTCTGCGCGTGCTCGACGTCACCACCGGTGAAGTACGGGCCTCGATCCGGGCCGGACAAGACATCATCGACCGCGTGCTGGGCGTACGGGGCTCACTGGTCTTCTGCCACGGCACAGGCGACAACGACGAAGCGCTCGTCGCCATCGACACCGACGCCCGCAGCGCCCGGTGGCGGATCCCCCACCAGCACGAAGACCAGATCACCGTCCCCCCGTCCGGAGGCCTGGTCTTCCGTACCGACGCCTCCGGCACCGTCCACGCCCACACCGCGACCGACGGCACCGAACGATGGCGCGCCCGCACCGACGCCAGCGTCGCCAAACGCCCACTCGTCATCGACGCGGACACCGTCTACGCCACCGGCGCATACCTCTACGCCCTGGACGCCGCCACGGGAAGCCAACGGTGGGCCTTTGCCGGCGACCCGGATAACGACGTCGAATCGGTCACGGTGCGCAACGGCACCGTCTACGTCGACGAACCGAAGATCAGCGCGATCGACGCGAAGACCGGCGCTCTGCGCTGGCAGGCCGAGATACCGGGAATCCCACTCGGACCGCTGACGATCAACGGAGGCCTCGTCATCTCCCCGTACGGCAAGGACCCCGAAGCCGGCCTGTCCGGATGGGACCCCACCACCGGCACGCCACGCTGGCGTTACGTCTTCCCCGCCACGCGAGCCCAGAACCCCTACACCTACGTCGCGGCCGCCGGAAACCGTTTCGCCGTCTCCTACGGCACCCTGATCATCGCATTCCAGGCGTGATCCACAACGGCCGGCGGGATGCGGCGGTGTAAGAACCGGAGACGGGCAGTCCGTCACCGTTCCGGCCGGGAAGGCCGCGAGCGGGCCCGCGCAGGGCTAACGCAGGCCGAGCGGACGGGCCAGGGCCGTACGGATCCAGCGGTCGACCAGGGCCGGGTAGTCCAGGCCCGTCGCCGCCCACATCTTCGGGAACGCCGAGGCGGGCGTACAGCCCGGCATCGTGTTGATCTCGTTGAGGATCAGCCGGCCGTCCGGGGTGTAGAAGAAGTCCACCCGGGCGAGTCCCTCGCAGCTCAGCGCGTCGAAGGCCTGGACCGACAGCCTTCGGACCTCGTCGATCACGGCGGCCGGGAGCTCCGGCGGGATGTCGAGGGTCAGGCCCTCGTCGAGGTACTTGGCCTCGAAGTCGTAGTACTCGTGGCCGGAGCCGACCCGTACCTCCGCGGGCAGACTCGCCTCGGCCGGATCGTCGTCGAGCCCCTGGAGCACACCGCACTCGATCTCGCGACCCGGCACGGCGGCCTCGACGATCACCTTGGGGTCGTGCTCGCGCGCGACCTCCACCGCGGCCTCGAGCTCGTCCTCGGACTCGACCTTCGAGATGCCCATGCTGGACCCGGCGCGGGCCGGCTTCACGAACACCGGCCAGCCCAGCTCCTTGATCTCGTCGACGACCTGCTTGCGCTCGCGCCGCCACTGCCGGTCCCTGACGACGACGTACGGGCCGATGGGCAGGCCGCAGCCGCGCCAGATCGCCTTCATGTACTCCTTGTCCATGCTGGCGGCGCTGGCGAACACCCCCGCCCCGGCATAACGGACCCCGGCGAGCTCCAGCAGACCCTGGATCGTCCCATCCTCGCCGTACGGGCCGTGGAGCAGCGGCAGCACCACGTCGACCTCGCCGAGCGTGCGCGGCACCTCGCCCGGCTCCACGACGACCAGGCCCCGGCTCTCCGGGTCGAACGGCAGCGCCAGCGGCAGCCCGTTCTCGGCGACCTCCGGCAGGCGGCCGTCCTCGATGGCGAGGCGCTGCCCGGAGGCGAGGACCCAGCGGCCGTCGCGCGCGATGCCGATCGGGATGACCTCGTAACGGTCCTGATCGATGGCCGCCATCACGCTGCCCGCGGTAAGACACGAGATCGCATGTTCCGAACTACGTCCGCCAAAGACGACGGCGACCCGCATCCTGCTCATCGACCCCACCTCTTCTCACCTGCACCGACAGTCGGGTCCACCGACCTTAGCGGCATTCGCCTCATGACGTTGATCCCCGTTTCAGGGGAAAGAGGAGCCCTTGGGTTAGACCCCGTACCGTTCGGGCTTCGGAGTACGCGACATCAGCAACCGGCCGGCATCCTTCGGGCTCAGCCCGCCGTGCATGACCGCGACGATGCCCTCGGTGATCGGCATCTCCACGCCGTGCCGCCGCGCCAGCTCGAGGATCGCGTCGCAGGACTTGACGCCCTCGGCCGTCTGCTTGGTGACCTTGACGACCTCCTCCAGGCTCATGCCGCGCCCGAGGTTCTCGCCGAACGTGCGGTTCCGCGACAGCGGCGAACTGCACGTCGCGACCAGGTCGCCCATGCCCGCCAGACCCGCGAACGTGTGCTGGTCCGCGCCGAGCGCCGCCCCCAGCCGGGCGATCTCCGCCAGGCCGCGGGTCATCAGCAGCGCCCGTACGTTGTCGCCCATGCCCATGCCGGCCGCGATGCCGACGGCCAGGGCGATGACGTTCTTGACCGCGCCGCCGAGCTCGCAGCCGATGACGTCATGGTTCGTGTACGCGCGGAAGTAGGGGGTCATGCAGGCGAGCTGCAACTTCTGCGCGGTCGGCTCGTCGACGCACGCCACAGCGGCGGCGGACGGCTCCTCAAGAGCGATCTCACGGGCGAGATTCGGGCCCGTCACGACCGCCACCCGCTCCTCCGGCACGTCCGCCACCTCACGGACGACCTCGCTCATCCGCTTGCAGGTGCCCAGCTCGATGCCCTTCATCAGGCTCACCAGCACCGCGTCGGCGGGGATCAGCGGCCGCCACTCCGCCAGCCCCGAGCGGAGCGTCTGGGCGGGGACGGCCAGCATGACGTACGCCGCGCCGTCCAGGGCCTCGGCGACCTCGGTGGTGGCCCTCAGCCGGTCGGGGAGGCGTACGCCCGGGAGATAGTCGGGGTTCTCCCGTCGTTCGTTGATCGCCTCGACCAGCTCGGCTCGGCGCCCCCACACCGTGACGTCACCGCCCGCGTCGGCCAGCACCTTGGCGAAGACGGTGCCCCATGATCCTGCCCCGAATACCGCGATCTTCAAGAGGCCTTGGCCTCCTTGCCCGTGTCGCTTCCCTCGGCGTCGGCGTCGGCCGCGCCGCTCGCCTCGGACTTGGCCGTACCGGCCGGCTCGGCCGCGTCGCCCGCCTCGTCCGTACGGCTCGCCTCCGCCTCAACCGTACGGCTCGCCTCAACGTCGGCCGCGTCGGCCGCGTCGGCCTTGGCCGTACCGGCCGGCTCGGCCGCGTCGCCCGCCTCGTCCGTACGGCTCGCGTCGGCGTCGTCCGTGCGGCTCGCCTCCGCCTCATCCGTGCGGCTTGCGTCGGCCTCGGCCGGATCGCCCTTCTCGGCGGCGCGGCGGGCGCGAGTGATCTCCTTCTGGTCGTACAGCTTCTCCGGCGCGGGCTCGCCGCGCAGCTCGCCGAGCAGGTCGGCGATCGCCCGCATGATGTCGGCGGTCGCGGCGTTCAGCGTCGCCGTGTCGAGGGGCCGGCCCTCGTACTTCGACAGGTCCACCGGCGGACCGGCGATGACGTGCATGGTCTTGCGCGGGAACGGCCGGAACTTCTTCGTGCCGTACGGCCACAGGATGTGCGCGCCCCAGTGCGCGACGGGGATCACCGGGACGCCGGTGGTGAGGGCCATCCGCGCGGCGCCGGTCTTGCCGGCCATCGGCCACAGGTCCGGGTCGCGGGTGCAGGTGCCCTCTGGGTAGAAGATCACGCACTCGCCTCCGCGCAGGCCCTTCTCGGCGTCACGGAGGGCCAGTGCCGCGTCGGATCGCTCGCGGTACACCGGGATCTGCCCGGTCCGGCGGATGATCCGCCCGATCACCGGGGTCTTGAACACGCCGGCCTTGGCGAGGTAGACGGGGAAACGACCGGCCCGGTAGATGAAGTGGGCCAGGGCGAGGGGGTCGGACCACGACAGGTGGTTGACGGCGATGATCACTCCGCCCTTCCGCGGGATGTTGTCCTGCCCCTTCCAGTCCCGCTTCAACAGCGTGAACAGCAGCGGGCGCAGAATCCCCACGACGATCGCGCGCCAGACGGGCGAATGATCCATGCCCTCCTCCTCACTTCGTCCCGGTCACGCCGGGGTGTCGTCAAGTGTCGCGGGTGCTTCCGCGTAGTGTCGACCCACGATGTCCGATACCCATCGCTTCACGTGGACGCTCGTCGTGCCGGTCAAGCCGCTGGCTCGCGCGAAGTCACGGCTGTCCGGCCCCGCGGGCCCGCATCGCGAACGGCTCGCGCTCGCCATCGCGACCGACACCGTATCCGCCGCGCTGCGCTGCCCACGGGTGCGGGGGGTCGTGGTGGTCACCGACGACCCGGTCGCCGCCCCCGAGCTGGCGGCGCTCGGCGCGCACATCGTGCCCGACGAGCCGGACGCCGGACTCAACCCGGCCCTCGTTCACGGCGTCGAGCGGGCGCGGCTGCTGGCCCCGGACGGGGGTGTCGGCGCGATGTCGGCCGACCTGCCGGCCCTACGGCCCGCCGAACTGGATCGGGTGCTGGAGGCCGCCGAGGAGGCGCCGAACGCGTTCCTCCCCGATCTCGCGGGCGCCGGTACGACGCTGTACACGGCACGGCCCGGGGCGGTGTTCGACCCCGCCTTCGGGACGGACTCCCGTGCCCGGCACCGGGAGCTCGGCGCGCGTGAACTGCTGCTGGACGACGTCCTCAGCGTGCGCCAGGACGTCGACACGATCGACGACCTGCGGGCCGCCTTGGCGCTCGGCGTCGGGCCGCGCACGGCCTCCGTGGCCCCTCTGCTGCCGGTCGGCGCCGGGTGACCGCCCCGCCGTACGGATTAGTCTGTCCGGCATGCAGGGGACGGTGAAGGCGTACGACGCCGAGACGCGGACCGGCAGTGTGCTGCTGGACGACGGGAGCGAGATGGCCTTCGACGCGGCGGCGTTCGACGCCGGCGGCCTGCGGCTGCTGAGGTTCGGGCAGCGGGTCAACCTGGCGGTCGAGGGCGACCGCGTCACGGTCGTCACGCTGTCGACGTTCCCCCTGCCCTGAGCCGCTTCTTCTCACCAACGACCACGACGGCGCCCGGGAGACGCATGTCTCGCCGGGCGCCGTCGATGGACCGTTATTTCTTCTTGGCTCCGGCCACGAGGTTCTTGAAATCCGAACCGGCCTTGAACTTCGGAACCGAGGTCGCGGGCACCTTGATCGTGGCGCCGGTCGCCGGGTTGCGGGCCTCTCGAGCCGGCCGATCGGCCTTCTCGAAAGATCCAAAACCGGTGATGGCCACCTTCTCACCCTTGGCCACGGTCTCCTGAATGGTGTCCAGGATCGCGTCGACGGCTTCGGTCGCCGCTTTCTTGCTACCTACTCGCTCGGCGATCGCATCGACGAGTTCGCGTTTGTTCATGGGTTTGCTCCTCTTCCCCCTTGCTCGCTCGAAACTAGGGGACCTTGGGCCATCTACACAATCACCCATGGCCGATGTTTTCGGCTGTGTCGCAGGTTGAAGAGCCATTCAAGGAACGTTTTCATCGTCGTCGAGCTCGATCATGAAGGATTCGAGACGCTTGATCGCAAGTGCCGGATCTCGCTTGGCAAGATCGGTTATCAGCAAGAGTTGCCTGGTCAGGCGGGGTTTGAGCGCAACCGGAAGGTCGGCCACGCGCGTGTGCGCCTCACGCAGCCGACGGGCAAGGGCGTTCAGCTCCGGGTCGTCCCAGTCCGGGCCGCGTGTTGTTGCCATCATCACACTTCGTCACCTGCTTCCCGTGGAGGCACGCCGGGTCTCGGACGCCAGGAGGGGCCGGCAGCGAACGCTGCCGGCCCCTCCTACCGTACGGACGCGGGCGATCAGGCCGTCACTGGGAGCCAGGGCCGCCGGTTCTGCTCGTAGGTCGTGATCGCGTCGGCGTTACGGAGCGTGAGGCCGATGTCGTCCAGGCCCTCCAGCAGCCGCCAGCGCGTGTAGTCGTCGATCTCGAACGTCTGCACGCCCTCGTCGGAGCGCAGCTCGCGGCGCTCCAGGTCGATGGTGAACTCCTTGGCCGGGTTCGCCTCGATCTGGTCCTGGAGTCGCTCGACGGTCTCCTCGGGCAGCTCGATCGGCAGGAGGCCCATCTTGGTGGCGTTGTTGCGGAAGATGTCGCCGAAGCGGGCCGACACGACGGCGCGGAAGCCGTACTGCTGGAGCGCCCAGACGGCGTGCTCGCGCGACGATCCGGTGCCGAAGTCGGGCCCGGCGACGAGGATCGACGCGCCCTGGTACTCCGGCCGGTTCAGGACGAAGCCGGGGTCCTCGCGCCAGGCGGCGAACAGGCCCCTCTCGAAGCCGGTACGGCTGACCTGCTTGAGCCAGACCGCCGGGATGATCTGGTCGGTGTCGACGTTGTCGCGCCGCAGCGGCACGGCGCGGCCCGTGTGCGTGGTGAAGGCTTCCATGGCTGGCTCCGTTACAGGTCGGCCGGGGCGGTCAGGCGCCCGGTGACGGCGGTGGCGGCGGCGACGGCGGGCGAGACCAGGTGGGTGCGGCCGCCCTTGCCCTGCCGGCCCTCGAAGTTGCGGTTGGAGGTCGAGGCGCTGCGCTCCCCCGGCTTGAGCTGGTCGGGGTTCATGCCCAGGCACATCGAGCAGCCCGCCTCACGCCACTCGGCGCCCGCGGCCTTGAAGACCTCGTTCAGGCCCTCCTCCTCGGCCTGCGCCTTGACCTTCATGGAGCCCGGCACGATGAGCATCCGCACGCCGTCGGCGACCTTGCGACCCTTGATCACCTCCGCCGCCGCGCGCAGGTCCTCGATCCGGCCGTTGGTGCAGGAGCCGACGAAGACGGTGTCGACGGCGACGTCGCGCAGCGGGGTGCCCGCGGTCAGGCCCATGTACTCCAGGGCCCGCTCGGCGGCGGAGCGGCGCGTCGACTCCGCGAACGAGGCCGGGTCCGGCACGCTCGACGCCAGCGGAGCGCCCTGGCCGGGGTTGGTGCCCCAGGTGACGAACGGCGTGAGCTCGGAGGCGTCGATGACGACCTCCTTGTCGAACGTCGCGTCGTCGTCGGTGCGCAGCGACCGCCAGTACTCCTTGGCGGCCGCCCAGTCGGCGCCGGAGGGCGCGTTCTGGCGACCCTCGAGGTAGGCGAAGGTCGTCTCGTCCGGCGCGATCATGCCGGCGCGCGCGCCGGCCTCGATGGACATGTTGCAGACCGTCATGCGGCCCTCCATCGACAGCGACCGGATCGCCTCGCCGCGGTACTCGATGATGTGGCCCTGGCCACCGCCCGTGCCGATCTTCGCGATGATCGCCAGGATGAGGTCCTTGGCGGTCACGCCGTACGGCAGCTCGCCGTTGACCGTGACGGCCATCATCTTGGGCTTGCGCTGCGGCAGCGTCTGGGTGGCGAGGACGTGCTCGACCTCGCTGGTGCCGATCCCGAACGCCAGCGCGCCGAACGCGCCGTGCGTGGAGGTGTGCGAGTCGCCGCAGACGACCGTCATGCCCGGCTGGGTCAGGCCCAGCTGCGGGCCGATGACGTGCACGATGCCCTGACCGGCGTCGCCCATCGGGTGCAGGCGGACGCCGAACTCCGCGCAGTTCTTGCGCAGCGTCTCGACCTGGGTGCGCGACACCGGGTCGGCGATCGGCTTGAGGATGTCGGTGGTCGGGACGTTGTGGTCCTCGGTGGCGATCGTCAGGTCCGGGCGCCGGACCGTGCGGTTCGCCATGCGCAGGCCGTCGAAGGCCTGCGGGCTGGTGACCTCGTGGATGAGGTGAAGATCGATGTAGAGGACGTCCGGCTCGCCCTCGGCGCTCCGTACGACGTGCGCGTCGTAAACCTTGTCCGCCAGTGTTCGGCCCATCACTCCACCTCTTCCGGGTCTCTTACTCCTCTGCTCACGACTTGCATCTCAGATTGCGAGACGGCAGTATCGAAGCATGGACAACTCTAGCGGAGTCGGCGTGCTGGACAAAGCCGTTCTCGTCCTGAACGCCCTGGAGGCCGGCCCGGCCTCGCTCGCCCAGCTGGTGCAGACGACCGGCCTGGCCCGGCCCACCGCCCACCGGCTCGCCGTCGCGCTGGAGCACCACCGCATGGTCCACCGCGACACTCAGGGCCGGTTCATCCTCGGCCCCCGGCTGGCCGAGCTGGCCGCCGCGGCCGGCGAGGACCGGCTCCTCGCCGTCGCCCAGCCGATCCTGACCCAGTTGCGCGACCTGACCGGCGAGAGCGCGCAGCTCTACCGGCGGCAGGGCGACGTACGCGTGTGCGTGGCGGCGGCCGAGCGGATGAGCGGGCTGCGCGACACCGTCCCGGTCGGCAGCGCGCTGCCCATGACGGCGGGCTCCGCCGCCCAGATCCTCCTCGCCTGGGAGGAGCCCGACCGCCTGCACCGGGGGCTGCGCGGCGCGAAGTTCAGCGCCACGACGCTCGCCTCCGTACGACGCCGGGGCTGGGCGCAGAGCGTCGGCGAGCGCGAGCAGGGGGTCGCCTCCGTGTCCGCCCCGATCCGGGGCACCGGCGGCCGGGTGATCGCCGCGATCTCGGTCTCCGGGCCGATCGAGCGCCTCACGCGCGGCCCCGGGCGGCTGCACGCGCCCCCCGTCCTGGCCGCCGCCGAGAAGATCTCCGAGTCGATGCGCCGCGGCTAGGGCCTGTCTCGAGGTCCCCGTCCGTAGCGAGCGGTGTCCAGGTGGTGCCTCGCAAGGCGGAGGAGGGAGTCGGCCCGGTGTTGGCCGGCGACCGACGACAACGCGGCGAGGCGCCGCCTGGACACCGCGCAGTAGGACAGCGGGACTTCGAGACAGGCCCCAGAGCCCCACGCCCACGTCGGGCGGCCGACGCCCGGCGCGGCCGTGCCGGGCGTCGGCCGCGCTCAGGTCTCCCCGGTCACGGGGAAGGTGTGGCGGGGCGCATCGGCACGGCCGAGCCCGCGGACAGGTCCGTCTCAGCACCCCGCCCCTGATCGTCAGACCGCGAGGAGTTCCAGGCCGAAGTAGCCGGCTCCCACCGGGTACGTCCTTACGCGGCGCCAGCCCGAAGCCGCGAAGAGGGCGTCGTATTCATCCAGGTCACGTTCCATCCCGTTGGTCATGGCGAGCATGGCCATGTCCCCCCGGGAGGTGAAGTCGGGCTTGCCGATCTCACCGATGACCAGCTCCACGACCAGTGCGCGCCCTCCCTAGTTCACCGCGGACCGGCAGTTGCGCAGGATGGTCGTGCACTGGTCGTCGTCCCAGTCGTGCAGGATCGTCTTCAGTAGGTAGAGGTCCGCGGGTGGGACCTCGTCGAAGAAGTCGCCCGCCGTGGCGGAGAAGCGGGCGGCCACACCGTGCTTGGCGGCGTTCTGGCGGGCGCCCTCAACGCTGTGGGCCAGGTCGAGCACCTGTCCGAGCAGCTGGGAGTCGGCCGCCATCAACGCCAGGATGAAGTGACCGTCGGCACCGCCGACGTCAACGACGGTGGACACGCCGGTGGCGTCGAACGCGGCCACGGCGCCCTGCGCCACCACGCTGGACATGTCCCCCATGGCCTCGGCGAACCGCGCCGCTTCTTCTGCGTTCTCCGGCCGCGCGTAGTACTCCCAGATGTCCGCGCCCAACGCTTCCTTCGTCTGACTGGCGCCCTGGCGCACCGCCTCGGGGAAGTGCGCCCAGGACTGCCAGTGCGCGTGTCCGGTCTGGACCAGCACCTGAGTGCGCAGGGAGCCCGGCACGCCCGTGCGCAGCAGCCGACCTCGCCCGGTGAGCCCGAAGCGGCGGTTCCCTTCGTAGCTCAGCACCCCCAGCGCGGCAGCCGCACGCATCAGGCGGTAGGTGGCCTGCGGATGGCTGCCCTCGCGTTCGGACACCTCTTCGGCCGTCAGGGCGCCGTCGGCGAGGTGATCGGGGATCTGCAGCACGGCCAACGCGCGCAGCGTTTGGGCGACGACGAGGCCGCTGAGCATGTCGAGAACGGCGACGGCATCCGCTCCAGCATCGCTGCGCGTGCCTTCGGTGCTGTGCGACATGTCGGTCACGACAGCCTAATTCCTTACTCGGTATCCGGATCGATATCCGGAGTGGACGAAAGACTTCGGGACGACAAGAGAGCTCGGGGAATCAGAAGAGCGGGGACCGGACGGCTCACCGCTCACTCGGCCAGATCGCTGCGGCGCACCTCGCATCTCAGGGAGCACCTCAGCACAGCACAGCCACGGCAGAAGATCATGAGCCGGAATGGTTGTGATTCCGGACATGCCGCCGCCGAAACCGGCGGCCTCCGCTGGGAGGATGGCGCCGAAGACGTTGAGGCCCCCGGCCGGCGGCGAGCAGCACCCCCGGCGACGCCGGCGGCGAGCGGCCCGGCCCGGCGACGGACGCCTGAACCGGCCCCGGGCCGGCCCCTCCCGTACGGCTTCCGCGAGGCGACGCCATCGGCCACGGCGACCTGTTGGATAGCGACGCCCTCCAAAATTGGATAGCGATAGTATCCAGCCAAGGGGGGCACATGAAGATCTCTGAGCTCAGCGATCGGAGCGGGCTGCCGGTCCAGACGATCAAGTACTACATCCGGGAGGGCCTCCTCCCGAAGGGCACGGCCACCGCGGCGACCAGGGCGGAGTACGACGGCCGTCATCTCGATCGGCTCCGGCTGATCAAGGCCCTCCGGGAGGTGGGCGACCTGCCGATCGCGTCCGTCCAGCAGATCGTCGCTGCCGTCGACGACGAGGACATCCCGCTGCACGAGCTGCTCGGCACGGCCCAGTACGCCCTGGGCCCCGGGGCCGAACCACACCCCGAGGACCCCGACTGGCGGGCCGCGCGAGAGGACGTCGACGCGGTCGTCGCCGAGCTCGGCTGGCGGGTGCTGCCGAACGCCCCGACCCGTGACCTCCTCGCCCAGGCCTTCGTCGCCCTGCGCCGGCTCGGCCTGCCGATCGTCCTGAACGACCTCCGCCCGTACATCGAGGCCGCCGAGCTCATCGCGGACCACGAGGTCGGCGCGCTGTCGCTCGACGAGGACCGCGAGACGGCGGTGCAGACCGCCGTCGCCACCAACGTCCTGTACGAGCGGGTCCTCCTCGCCCTGCGCCGCATGGCCCAGGAGAACGCCTCGGCCCTCCGCTTCGACGACGAGGGTTAAGGTGCGGGCGGCCCGGCTGATCTCCCTCGTCCTCCTGCTGCAGAACCGGGAGTCGATGACCGCCGGCGAGCTGGCGCGGCGGCTCGAGGTCTCCGAGCGCACCATCGCCCGCGACATGCTGGCGCTCGCGGAGGCGGGCGTCCCGGTGTACGCCGACCGCGGCCGGGGCGGCGGCTACCGGTTGCTCGAGGGCTACCGCACCCGGCTCACCGGGCTGGGCCGGGCGGAGGCCGAGGCGCTGTTCCTGTCAGGGGTGCCCGGTCCGCTACGCGACATGGGATTGGGCGACGCCGCGCTCGCCGCCCGGCTGAAGGTCTCGGCGGCGCTGCTGCCCGAGCTGCGCGACGCCTCCGCGACGGCCGCCCAACGCTTCCACCTGGACGCCCCCGCGTGGTTCCGCGTCGCGGACCGCCCACCGCTGCTGCCGGAGCTGTCCCAGGCCGTGTGGGACGACCGCGTCGTCTCGGCCCGCTACCGGCGCGGCGATCGGGTCACCGACCACTCCCTCGAGCCGTACGGCCTGGTACTCAAGGCCGGCGTCTGGTACACCGTCGGCCGGGGTCGGTTGGTTGGGGAGAGTCCGAGTCGGTTGAGCGGGGAGACAGGTGTCGCGGACCGGTTCCTGGTGTTCCGCGTGGACCGTTTCGAGGACGTACGCCGCGGCGAGGACGGCTTCGTCCGCGATGAGGACTTCGACCTGGCGGCGTTCTGGGACGAACGGGCGGAGGCCTTCGAGCGCTCGCTGCTCAGGACGCGCGCCACGCTGCGGCTGACACCCGCGGGGCTGCGGGTGTTGCGGTACGTCGCGGATCCTGCCGCGCTGCCCGACACCATGGCCTCGGCGAGCGCCCCCGACGAGCAGGACCGGGTGACGGTGGTCCTGCCCGTCGAGTCGGTCGAGGTCGCCTACTCCCAGATCCTCCGCCTCGGCCCGGAGGCGGAGGTCCTCGAACCGCCCGAGCTGCGCGCCCTCCTGGCGGACGCCGCCGACCGCATGAACCGTCTGTACGACGCCCCCGGCGGAACGCCTCGTGAAACGGAATAGCGACGGACGCCACCGGAGAGGATCCCTCGTGCCGATGAGGCGGAGCGCCCGACGTCGGCCACGACCCGGCCTGCGCCGGGCCGATGGCCGATGCCGGACTGGCCGATGCCGGACAAGGCGCCTCAGCGGTAGCCGGTGTCGTCGGCGGGCCGGCCGGCCTCTCGCACCTCGGTGATGTACCGCCAGGCGTCCGGCCGCGTGCCGTCGGCGTCGGTGAAGCCGTAGACCTTCGCCAGTCCGCCGCTGGAGAGCGTCTGACCGCTCCACCGGCCGACGTCGGGGTCGGTGGCGAGCGCCGCGACACCCCGGCCGACGTACGTCGGCGACTCGGAGACGCAGAAGTGCGGCTCCTTCGCCGTCGCGTCCCGCCAGTTCTCCTCGGTGACGCCGTAGATTTCGAGCATCGCCTCGGACCGCATCCAGCCGGGCGTGACCGCCACCGCCGTGCCCCCGAACGCGCGCAGCTCCTCGGCCTGGGCCAGCGCCATCCGCTGCACGGAGACCTTGACCAGGTCGTAGAAGAACCCGACGTCGGCGCGGTACGACGCGTTGAACTCGGCGGTCCCGTCCGTCATCTCGATGACCAGGCCGCCCGGCCGGCGGATGAGCAGTGGCAGTGCGAAATGGCTCGTGATGGCGTGCGTGTCGATGCCGAGCCGCAGCATCCGCAGCCCGTCCTCCAGCCGCTGCTCCCAGAGCCGCCGCCCGAACCTGAGGTACACGTCGCCGCCCCAGATGTCGTTGACGAGCACGTCGAGCCGACCGTGCTCCCGGTCGATCCGCTCGACGAGGGCGCGTACCTGGTCGGGTTCCAGGTGATCCACGGCCACGGCGACGCCGTCGCCGCCCGCCGCCGTCACCAGTTCGGCCGTCTCCTCGATCGTCTCGGGCCGTCCGACCTCCGAACGCCGCTCGCGCGTCGTCCGCCCGGTGACGTACACAGTGGCGCCCGTCCTGCCGAGTTCGACGGCGATCGCCCGGCCCGCACCCCGGGTGCCCCCGGCGACCAGTGCGACCTTCCCCTTCAACGTCATACCTCTCCCCTTTCCGTGTGCCGGGGATGCTCGCAGCGAAAGCAGACATCTTGTGTCGTCTTTACGCGGGGAATCATGAGGAGGTGGACTTCGAGAACGCTGCCGACCGGCTCTACGGTGTCCCCTCGTCCGAGTTCACCGCCACACGGAAGCTGCTGGCCGGGGAACTGTCCCGGGAGGACGCCCGCCGCCTGACCGCGCTTCGCCGTCCGACGGTGTCGGCGTGGGCGGTGAACCAGCTGGTCCGCGACGGGGCGGTCACGCCGCTGCTCGAGCTGGGCGAGCGGATGCGCGAGGCGTGGTCGTCCGGCGGCGACGTAGGCGAGCCGGAGCGCGAACGCGGCCCCCTGGTGGACGGGCTGGTGCGCCGGGCGCGGGAGCTGGCCGAAGAGGCGGGCCGGCCGCTGGGCGAGACCCAGGCCCGCGAGGTGGAGGACACCTTGCATGCCGCCATCGCCGACCCTTCGGCGGCCGACGCCGTACGGACCGGGCGCCTGGAGCACCCGTTGAGCCACGCCGGGTTCGGGCCGCTCGGCGCCGTCGCGCCGTCGGTCACGCATCGCAGGAAGGCGGCCGAGCCCAAGGAGGACCCGCGCATCCGCGCCCGGCGGCTGAAGGAAGAGGCACGGGCCGCCGCACGACGGGCCGAGGAGGCCGAGCGTGCTCTCGCCGAGTGGCGATCCGAGCGCGACGCCGCCCGGAAGGCCCTGGTCGATGCCGAACGGCGGCTGCGGGAGCTACGAGAACAGGTGAAGGCCGCAGAGGCGGAGCATGCCGAGACCGGCCGGCACGCTCAGATCGCCGACCGCGAGTACGAGCGCGCCGCGCGTACGGCCGAGGACGCCCGCCGCCGTGCCGACGAAGCCGAACACGCCGCAGGCCCCTGACGACGACCGGGACATACCGCAGCCGCCGACTGCGTCTCAGGCCGGCGTCGCCGGCCCTTGGGCGGCGGAGGCCGTACGGACCGGGCGCCTGGAGCACCTGTTGAGCCGCGCCGGGTCCGGACGCTCGGTGCCGTCGCGCTGCGGGCCGTTGACGACGGCGCCGACGTGCCGCCGACGATGACGGCCCTGAAGTGCGGCAGCCCATCGGCACCGAACGCGCCGTCGAAGCCGGTACCGGACGTGCCCCGCGGTGGCCGACCGCGCCTCCGGACACGTCCCCCGGCCGTCCACGGCAGGGCCGAACACACCGCGCACTGTTGAATCAACCGAGTGTCGCTGGCAGAGTAAGATCCACATAAATCCTGGAAGGGTGAGATGTGACCTACGTGCCCCGGCGTGGCCTGGCCGATGTGGACACGAACGTTCCCAATATCGCCCGAATGAACGATTACTTCCTCGGCGGGAAGGATAATTTCGCCGTCGACCGGAAGGCCGCCGACGACTTGCTCGCGATCGCGCCCGAGATCAAGGATATGTCCGTGGAGAACCGGGCGTTCCTGGGGCGCGCGGTGCGGTTCCTCGCCGAGCAGGGCATCGAGCAGTTCATCGACGTCGGATCCGGGCTGCCCACGCAGCGCAACACTCATGAGGTCGCCCGGTCGGTGTCGCCCGACTCGCGGATCGTCTACGTCGACAAGGACCCCGTCGTCCTCTCGCACGCGCGGGCGATCCTGGTCGACAACCCGCGGACGGCGGTCGTGGAGGGCGACGTCCTCCACGCGGAGGAGGTCCTCGCCGAGTGCCGGCGGCGCGGACTCATCGACCTCGAGCGTCCGGTGGCCATCGTGATATGCGGCGCGCTGCACTTCATCCCGCATTCGGATGATCCGTTCAAGAGCGTCGCCTGGCTGCGTGACGCGATTCCGTCAGGGAGTCACCTGGCGATCTCTCACGTCGTCTTCGATACCCACCCGGACATCGTCGATCCGATCGAGGACATCTATCGGGCGATCCTGGAGCGGCCCGGCGAGAACGCCGCACGGACGCGCGACCAGGTGCTGCCGTTCTTCGACGGCTTCGAACTGGTCGATCCCGGGCTCGTCTATCTCCGGCAGTGGCGCCCCGAGAACCCGTTGGAGGTGCGTTCGCCGGAGAAGGTGTGGATGCTGGGCGGCGTCGGGCGCAAGCCCTAGAGATGGGCTTCTAGCCCGGCCCTGGCCTCACAGCTCCTTGAGGATGCGGCCGAGGGTGTCGCGGATGCGGGTGGCGGGCTCGGCGTCGATGCACAACCGCTCCATCACCGCCAGATAATTGTCCACATCATCGCGCTTATCCAGATACAACGAACTCGTCAACTGCTCCAGATACACCACATCCGGCAAATCCGGCTCCGCGAACCGCAAAATACTGAACGGACCACCCGCCGCCGCATGCCCACCCAGATGAAACGGAACCACCTGCAACGTCACATGCGGCAACTCCGTCACCTCGATCAAATACTCCAACTGCCCCCGCATCACCGCAGCCCCACCCAACGGCCGCCGCAACGCCGCCTCATCCACCACCGCCCAAAAATGCGGCGGATCCTCCCCCCGCAACAACGACTGACGCCGCATCCGCAACCCCACACGCCGCTCGATCTCATGACCCGGCGCATCCGGATGCCCCAGCAACGTCACCGCCCGCGCATAATCCTCCGTCTGCAACAACCCCGGCACGAACTGCACCTCATACGACCGGATCCGAGAAGCCGCCTCCTCCAACCCGATGTACACCTC
>NZ_JBFAJC010000076.1:0-48883 GCF_040655075.1 Actinoallomurus sp. NPDC050550
CCAGTGCCGAGACGATGACGGCGGTGAATGCCTTCCAATGTCGCATGGAACCTCCTCGCCGGATGCGACGCGGAGTCCATGCGCTCTGGTTCCAGGGTCCCGGAGCAATCGCCGATGGTGCCACCGTTATCTGGGGTAGTCGCTCGTCCTCGCTAGTCAGCCGCGTAGAGGTTGTGCAGCCACGTAAGGCAAGTAGGCGGTCCGGCGGCGGCCGAGTGCGTGCTGGCCGACTTCCGCGACCGTCTCGCCCAGGGCGATCGTGCCGACCGGCTGCTCGATCTCGCGCTGGCTCGTCTCAAGGACGCAGGGCTCGTGCGTGAGCGCACCACGCAGCGCACCGATTCGACCCATGTCCGGGCCGCGGTCCGCGACCTGACCCGGCTGGATTTGATCACCGAGGCGGTTCGAGCGGCGTTGGAGGAGCTCGCCAGGACCGCCCCGCAGATGCTGGGCGAGTCCCGGCCGCCCACCGCCTTCCAGGACTTCCTTGACCAGCGCGGAATCCCCCGCCCGAAGTCCTGGCGGACCGCCACCAGCTGACGAGACCTTCAAGATCCCCGACAGAGTCAAGCTGAGGCCGCCGGCGCAATGGGCATCACGATCAACAGCCTGACCGTCGGCCTGGACGAGCGTGACCTCGACGTCGACCAGCGCCAGGCCGTCCGCACGGCCATCGATCATCTGGCAGAGGTTTGCAAACTGCTTTACGGCTTAAACCGCGGTGAGTCGGTTCCGACGCTGCGCGAGCTGCTCGCCATGCACGAGGCCGGCCAGGCCGCTCTCATCTGCAACCATCGGTGCCAATGCACGTCCCGCGAGCTCAGCACAGGTGTTTCATAGACCGCCTATGAAACAGAGATGGAGTGACGTCTCGGCACGCTCTGCGATAGGCGATGGTCTCCAGTGCGCTGCGCCCGTCGTCTGGCCACGCGTCACGGTAGGGAGCGGCACCGATACTCTCGGGCTGGTTCGGTGCCAGCGGCTTCCGGACATGTCTGGTCGACGAGTCACGCCGCAGAAGGCTGGACGAGTTGGTCACTACGACGCTGGCGGCACATCACATGTGAACGTCCGCGACGCACCATGCGCGGGCGCTGCGGGGGGCGAGTTCAACGATCCAGGTGCTGGTCTGTCCATCGTTCTCCAAGGACAGTTTCGCCTGGGCCTTCGTGCCGTTGGCCGTTGGCGTGCCCTCGACGTTGGCGAGGTAGTACTGGTGCAAGACTCGCTGTTCGAAGTCCGTCACGTACGGATCAGCGTCCGGACAGGTGACGGCGTGCAGGGTGACGGCGTCCCGGGATTGGATCCCGTCCGCGAGCGTGGTCGCGGTCGAGATCGCGCTGTCCTTTCCCGGGCCCGGGTTGCGGACAAGCCAGCCGGGCCAGACCAGCGCGGTCACCAGCACGACGGCGAGGAGTATCAGGGCAGCGCCAGCACCGCCGATCAGCAGCAGCGGGACGGGCCGGGGCGGGCCGGGCGGTCGCGGGCCGGGCGGTCGCGGGCCGGGCAGGTAACCGGGGCCGCCCGGCCCGGGTGGCCAGGAACCCAGGGACAGCCATTAGCGGTACCAGCCAGTAGCTTCGGTTTGACCTTGTACTGCTTCAATACTCGTCGCATAGTGGCTGAGCTGCGGTTTGACGGTCTCGGCCGAAACCGGACTGGGCTGACCGGGCGGTGCTGGCCGCGCTGGCTGGGTGGCTGCCGACGAGGCTGCGTGCTCATCGGGAGCGGACCGTCATACCGATGGAGGGCGGGATCCGCCGCCGTAAGGTGCTCGGCGGGCTGATCAACGAGTACCACAGGGCCGCATAACCACTCAGGAGAAACCCAGCTCAGCGCCTGTGCGACGAGTTTTGAAGCACTACACGGGTCCACCCGGTTCGCTTCGGTGATCTCGTGCTATCCGGGCAGGCCGCCCCCGCGCGGTGAGTCGGTCCACGTACGTCAAGCGGCGGCGTCGGCCAGTGAGCTTCTAGAGGACGGCGTCGGCGAGCCGCAGGATCTCGTCGGGGTCGTCCAGTGCCGGGTTGAAGATCAGCTCATCGGCGCCGATCGCAGCGAATTCCTGGACGGCGGACCGCACCGCATCGGGTCCGCCGTTGACCCCGGACGCGGTGAAGTCGGCGACCTCCGCACCGTGCGCGCTGTAGTAGTGGTGGACGTTGGCACGGCCAGCGTCGATGTCCCCGAACGCATAATAGGCGATTGCGACCAGCCGAGGTGAATCCTCCCGTCCCGCGCCGGCCCACGCCGCCCGGGCCTTGGCGAACGCGTCGGTGACCGTCGCCGCCGGCATGGACCCGCCGATGTACCCCTGGCCCCAGCGGGCCATCCGCTCGAAGGCAGGATCGGAGAAACCACCGAAGAGAATCGGTACTTCCCGGGTGCCTGCGGGCACCGCGGGGTTGGTTCCGCCGACCGGCTCTCCCGTCCAGATGGCGTGATAGATCGCCAGGTTGTGGTCGAGTCTCTTGCCCCGTCCCTGCGGCCCGAGGTCCTTGACCACGAAGTCGTCCGGACGCCCGCCGGTGCCGATGCCCAGCGTGAGGCGCCCGCCCGAGATTCCGTCGATGCCTGCGATCTCTTTCGCGAGGAGTGCCGGGGGCCACACCGGCGCGATCAGGATGTTGGTGATCAGTTTGATGGTGCTCGTAGCGCCGGCCGCGGCGGCGAGTGCGACGGTATCCATCAACCCCGGATAGGCGATGCGGCCGACCGTCCCCAGCGTGGAGAACCCGGCCTTCTCCGCCTGTGCGGCCCATTCGGGGATGACAGTGGGACGAACGTTCCGTACCTGATTCGGCAGGCCTATCCCGATCTTCATCGCCGACTCCTGAATCTCGACCGTCCGGCCGCGCGTCGTCCGCAGACCCCGATGCCGTCCCCCGGCGTTCGTCGCCGACCGGCGAAAGCAGGCAAGGTAGCGAGGCGGGAAAGACCGACAAGGTCCGGCTACCCGGCGGGGACGGCGCCGAACCGCACCTGACCAGCAACTTTATCGACGTCTGCCCCGACCGTCGTTGGCCTCTCGCACTGCATCACGTCGCCAGGTGACTACGGCACAGGTTGTCCCATTCGGAAACTCAGTTTCGTGTCCCGGGCTTGGGTTTTGCCCCAGCCGAAGGGAAGGTGATGCCGCGTGAGCGGCTGATCTTGTTGTTCGTAAGCTCGTCGTCGCTTGCCGGTGTGATTCCGGTCCGCCAGGAGGCCCGGTAGCAGGCCGGCGGTCCCGTCGGGAAACGGGCGGGTCGAAGCCCAGCGTCATAGGTCCTTTTGAGAGGGAACGACGGTGCGGTCCGTAGCGTGAAGCGAAGCCTGCGGCATCGTTTGGTGTTGACGAGGAGGCCCGGTGAGTGCCGGTCAGGCTGTTTCCGCCGCTTCGGGATCGCCTCGGCCGTCAGCGCCGACGAGCAGTCGGGTGCCGTCGGTGCCGATCGTCTGCGCGTAGGCGAGCCGTTCGTGTCGTCCTTGGGTAGTTGGTACTCCTCGACCCGATGTCCGTATCGCTCGGCCTACTGTTGCTCGATCAGCGGGGCCGGCCAGTCGGGGGCGGCTGCGGCCAGGGCACCGAGTGCGGCCCGCATCGTCTCCCCCACCAACTCCAGCCGGTTGACCGTGCGGATCGCCGCGAGCACATGGGTGGGGTCGGTGCGCTGGCGGCCACCGGCCTTGACCAGCCCCACCTCCCGTAGCCGCTGCGGCATCAGATCCAGCAGGCGGTCAGCGTCGGCTTGGACCAGCCAGGCCCGGAACTCGCTTAACGCCGAGAAGTCAAAGCCCGCATCGGTCAGGTCCAGCCCCAATGCGTATTTCCAGTCGACCCGGCCCCGCACCGCATCCGCGGCCTGCCGGTCAGACAGGCCCTCCACGAACTGCAGCACGCTGACCAACGCCAACCGCCCTGGCGACAAGGCGGAGCGACCACGCCGGGAGAACACGCCGATGAACTGGGCATCCTCGAACAACGGCCCCAGCTCATCCCGCAGCCGGACGGGCAGGCTGCCCTTCGGGAACGCCGCCCTGCAGACGTGGGCGGTCTTTTCGCAGATCGTCTGATCATCAACCGGATGCAGGGACACCATCGGCTCCTCGGCCATCAGTCCGCGGATCCGACAAGGAGATCCGGCGGCTCGCGTGGACGTGACCCTTCCTCTACGGGGCGCGCGGCCTCGTGCAGCACATGGCACGGATGCTCTCGCCGCCCTGCCCGGGCCGTAGCGGGGAGGCGCGCCTCGCACCCATCAATCCGGCCCGGCCTCATGAGGCCCTGGCAGGCACCAGCCGATTTGATGCCCATCGTCTCGTGACTGTATCCGCCTTGTGCGCGTCGATGAAGAAGATCTCCTATCGGGAGGTTGACGCCAAACAACGCCGGAGGAAGCATTTAATTACCGCCAGAGCGGTTTCGGGGAGTCTTTCGGGGGTGCAGGTATGGCGGGGGAGAGGCCGCTGGCGCCGGAGGACAGCTGGGGCGGCGGAGGCTGCCCGGGGGGTTTCGGGCGGCGTTTCTTCCTACAGGGGATGGCCGCTACGGGTATTGCTGCGACCGCGGCCGGGAGCAGCCCCTCGCCCCCCGGCGGAACGAAGAAGAGTGCACCGGCGTATGCCGGAGAGCCAGGCAATGACGGCGCTGTCCCGTTCTACGGTGAGCATCAGGCGGGCATCATCAACCCGACTCCGAACGCTCGGCAGGCGGCCGGGAACTTCGCCGCGTTCGACGTGATCGCTGCCGACCGCAACGAACTCACCGACCTGTTCCGCACGCTGACCGCGCAGGCCGCCTTCCTCACCGCGGGCGGAAAGGCGCCGACCGCGCCGCCGGGCTCACCGCAGCCGGACGACGGCGTCATGGGCCCACACATTCCCGCCGACGCTCTCACTATCACCGTCGGTGTCGGCGCCAGCCTGTTCGACGGCCGCTACGGCCTGGCCGCGCGCAAGCCCGTCCAACTGGTCACCATGACACCCTTCCGCCACGACGATCTCAATTCCGCGCTGTCCAACGGCGACCTGCTGCTCCAGCTGTGCGCCGGGAGCCGCGACACAGCGATCCACGCGCTGCTGGAAATCATCTTCCACACCAAGGGCGCCATGCGGCCGCGCTGGAGTATCAACGGCATGCATAGCCCGCCGCGCCCGGTCGGCATCTCGCGGGACTTCTTCGGTTTCAAAGATGGCATTGCCAGTCCCGACCCCACGAGCCCCGATCAGATGAACCAGTGGGTGTGGGTGCAGCCGCACACGGAAGAACCCGCCTGGGCGGCGGGTGGCACCTATCAGGCCGTGCGCATCGTCCATTTCGATGTTGAGAAGTGGCGGGGGGTCCCGCTCGCCCAGCAGGAGCGGATCTTCGGCCGCCGCAAGGTCAGCGGAGCGCCGATGTACGCCTTGAACCCGAACGCCCCGGACACCCTCGACCCCATCTATACCAACGACCCGGAAGGGCTGATCACCCCGCTGAACTCCCACATCCGGCTCGCCAACCCCCAGACCCCCCAGACCGCGTCCACCAGCACCATCCTGCGCCGCAGCTACGAATACCAGCACAGCCCCGATACCGGTGGGGCCCCCGACGTCGGACACGCGTTCTGCTGCTTCCAACGCCATCTCGATACCTACATCGCCATGCAGACCCGGCTGGAAGACGAACTGCTCGTGCCCTACATCACTCCGCGAGGCGGCGGCTACTTCTTCGTCCTGCCCGGCGTACGCGATCGCCAGGACTATTACGCCCGCGGGATGTTGACCTGACGTCACCCCGTACCGGAGCCACGATGCATCATCATCACAGGAAAGCGTTCCGGCCGGTACTGGGCGCCGGTACCGGAGCGCTGCTGGCGTCCGGCCTGCTCGCCGTGTGCACCACGCACCAGTCCGTACGCCCCGTGTCCGACATCCGCGCCGTAGCGGCCCCGGCACCCGTCATGGAGGCCGCCCCGACGCCAGCCGACGGGCGCATATACGTCACCAACCAACTCGACGACACGCTGTCGGTGATCGACGCCCGGACGAACAAGGTCACCGCCACCGTGCCGGCCGGCACCGCGCCCGAAGGCGTCGCGATCAGCGCAGACCACGGCCACCTCTACATCGCCGACAACGGATCAGCCCGGGTGTCGGTTCTCAGCACCGCGAACAACAAGATCACCGATACCGTTCCCGTCGGCAAGGACCCCACGGGCGTCGCGCTGAGCCCGGACGGCCGGCAGCTCTATGTGGCCGACGGCGGCTCGGACGACGTGTCGGTGATCGACACCCAGGCTAACCGGGTGACAGCGACCATCCCGGTCGGCGTCTCACCGGTGGACCTGGCCGTCAGCCACGACGGCACCGCCGTTTACGTCGCCAACCAAGGATCGGCGAACCTGTCAGTCATCGACCCCCGCACCAACCGGGTCGTCCGCACCTTGCCCGCGGGTCGCTACCCGGTGGCCGTCGCGGTCGCTCCGGACGGAGGCTCGGCCTATGTCGCCAACGAGGTGAACGCGAGTGTCTCGGTCGTTTCACCCAGTACTGGCAAGATTGCGGCAATCGTGCCGACTGGACAGGGCCCGTTCGATGTGACACTCGCACCGGACGGACGGGCGGTGTACGCCGCCGTCCTCGGCCCCGGCAACGTTTCCGAGATCAACACCCGCACCCACCACGTCTCACGCTCGGTCAACGTGGGGCCCCCGGGAACCGACCCGTTCCGCATCGCGGTCACCCGTACCGCGATCTACGTCGCCGACCAGGCAGCGAGCACTCTCACCGTTATCGACCCGGGCTCTCTGAAAGTCACCGCCACCGTCAACGTCGGCAACAGCCCGTATGGCATAGCGACGACCTGATTCCCGTTCGCGGCACCTCACAAGCACAGACGGCACGCGGGGAGCGGCTCGTCAGCAGCTCGCTGAAGCCCTCGACGCTCTCGGTGATGCGGCGTTTGGCGACCAGGGCGCCGGCTCATCGACGAGCGCGATGTCGTGGTGCTTTGGCGCGTCACTACAACACCCACCGCCCGCACCGAGCACGAGACCAGCGCCCGCCCCAACCGCTACCAGCGGCTCCTGTCGGCGTCGGTCATGTCCGGCTGAAGCGACGCCGGGCCGTTGACGGCCTGATCAGCGAGTACCGGAACGCTGCATAGCTCAACGGAAGGAACCACAGGTCAAAGCCCCGGAACCGGGTTCTCGCACCCCAAAGGTGGCGCGCAGCGTTCCGGCGGTGCCGGGCGGATGTACCAAGATCAGGCATGCGAGCAACCACGGAGCAGCCATGGTCGCCAAACTGTCCCAAAACAGACACTAGGCGTTCTCGGCGGAACCGAGAACGCCCAGGTCACGACGGGTGCGCCGTCAGGGACTTGAACCCCGAACCCGCGGATTAAGAGTCCGCTGCTCTCGTGTCAGATCGGTGCTCTCAGTGTCAGTTAATGCTGGTTCGTCCGCGACTCCACCGCTTCCGATGCCGGATCGTGCTGCCACGTGACGGCCTGTTTCGCGGCAGTTCCGGTAGGCCGTTGGCGAGGTGCCTGTGGGTCCTTTTCCAACGGCCTCCGGCCCGAACCGGACGTGATCGTTTCCGATCATCCGGCTCTCCGATGACTACTGCGTGGGTATCGTGGTTGGTTGCCGGGAGTGGATGGTGTCGTGGGATCTTGAGGATCCTTGCTGGGGAGCTGACGCAGCTGCTGGCGCAGCTGCCGCACCGCGTCGCGGTCGGCGCGGTCGCGGGCACGGGTGATCGCGTATTGCACCTTGCGGAAGGCGGGGTTGGGGGCCCGTCGTCCGCCTCGGGTGTATTCAGGGATGAGGACGTTTCCGACGTATTTGTCCAGCCGGTCCAGATAGATATTGGACAGGATCGGGGATGTGGTTCCGCCTTGCGGTGCTCCAGACAGCGTGGCGTTCCATTCCCGATCCTCTAGGTATCCGGCTTGCAGCATGTTACGCAGCAACCGCAGGAATCGGTTGTCGTGGATTTTCTCCGCCAGCACGGATAGCAGGATTTCGTGATCGAGCGATCCGAAGCAGTCGGAGATGTCTCCTTCGATGAACCAGGTCGTCCCTGTCCGGTTGTGGGCTACCTCGGTGAGTGCGGTGTGGCAGCCCCGGCGGGGACGGAAACCGTGTGAGCGGCCGGAGAACTGTGGTTCGTAGTACGCCTCAAGAATCAGGCGGATCACTTCACCGACGAGTTTGTCCGACCAGGACGGCAGGCCGAGCGGCCTTGGTTCCCCGGTCTTTTTCGGTATGTAGACGCGTTTTACCGGCTGGAATCGGTAGCGTTCGTGGCGCAGTGCATCGATGATGCGCCCGATCTTACCCAGTGACATGCCGTCAACGGTTTCTCCTGTCGCCCCGGGTGTCGTGGCCCCATGGTTGGAGTACAGACGCCCGTAGGCCAGCAGATACAAGTGCGGGTTGAACAGTTGTCGATACAGTCGCTCCAACGGCAGGCCACGCCTCCCGCGGTCACGCAGGACACCCAAGACCGATTCGGCGTTCCGCATCACGCGTACCTCCTGGCCTTGCGGTGTCCGATCATCTGGCTTCCTTTGCCCTGCGGGCGGCTTTCCCGCCCTCCTTGGTGGGGCGTTACTCCCACGACTACTACGAAGCCTCCGTCGCCATAGGACTCGCGCCCCTTAGGCGATCCCACGTTCGTCCTGGTTGTACGTATCGAGCGTGACTTAGGTGGCCGACTCATCTCCTTGAATGCCCTCACTGGGCATCGCTCCACGTCCCGGAGGTTGCGTCGATCCTCGCATGATGTCGACACAGGACGTGGCACCGGTTTCATGCGTCTTTCCGGCGGATGCGGGTTTTTCATCTTCTGGAGATTCGGCTATCAGGCAATCCAGCTATTCGCCATATCACGCGGGCCCCGCAGCACCTCATTTTCATACGCCTGAACATGACCGCTGCTTTCCTCGCATGCTATTGTTCCCTTCGCCTTTCGGATCCAGGTAAGCCATCGGGCCCAGGAACCTCCCTCCGAGTTCCTCCCGGCTGCGCCGGGGATACAACCAGGCGCCTCGTGGCGCACTACGAGCACCCGCGGAGCACCCAAACCGGCCGTTGGGCTTGGGTGACTATGCACCGCACTTACTCCTAACCGGGTCGCCCTGTGTGGAACTCAACCGTCCCGAGAACGTTGAGGGCTGCCTTTGGGCAGCGCGTCGAACGCCGCGAGGATCCGAGCCTTGTAGGCCTTGGTGAACGTCCGCCGCTTGGCCCGGCCCGGCTGCTATTCGGTCACCCGACCATCCTGCCCCGTCATCGCGGCCTGGTCGGCGAGGGTCATCGTCACTGTCCCGATCGTCCCGTCTCGTCCTGCTTCATAGCAGAAAGATTCGTCCGCCCCATGTCTCACAGCAGTCTGACAGAGAGGGCGTAGATGCCGCCCGAGCCGGAAAGCTCTACACAGATCTGAAACCGCAGCAGGCGCCGCCGCAGCTGCCGCGCCGAGTGGCCACGGGACCGCCATTTGTAAAACCACGACTGGGACACCCCCAGCGCTCGGCGCGAGGTCGCGTGCGAGATCCCATACCGGCTCCTCTGGGCGGCGATGAACTTTGCCTCACGGTTCCGGGGCGGGGGCGATCTGGTAGTGGGTGATGGTGGACGGTTCGATGAGGTACTTGTGGTCTTCGGGGTAGAGGACGGGTTTCTCGATGTCGGGCCCGGCGAATCCCTCGATGGCCTCGCGGGAGTCCCAGAGGCTCAGAGCGATGATCTCGGCCCGGTCACCGCCGGTCCGGGACATCGTCCAGGCGCCGCGGTTTCCGGGGGTTCGTTTGTACTCACCGCCACCGGTCGCCTTGATGTAGGCGATGTATTCCTCGACGTGCTCGGCGCGGATGACACCGCGCCAGATTCTGGCGATCAGGGTTCCTCGCATTCGGCGGCTCGGGTGAGGAAAAGGGCGCGCTCGCGTGCGTTGCTGGTCAGCGCGGCGGCGCGAGTGAACTCCGCGTGGGCTTCGGCGCGGCGGCCGAGCTCGGCCAGCAGGTGGCCGCGGACGGCGGGGAGCTGGACGTAGCCGGCCAGGGCCGGCCGGCCGACGAGGTCGTCGGCGATCTCCAGGCCGGCTTCCGGTCCGTAGGCCATGCCGACGGCCACGGCACGATTCAGCTCGACGACCGGGGACGGAGTCAGGTGCGCGAGGACCACGTACAGCGCCGCGATGCGTTCCCAGTCGGTGTTCTGGACCGACGTCGCCCGGGCGTGGCAGGCGGCGATCTCGGCCTGCACCGCGTACCGGCCGGGGGGGCCGTCAAGCTGTTCTGCCCGCTCCAGTGCCGCCAGACCACGCCGGATCAGCAGTCGGTCCCAGCGCAGCCGGTCCTGGTCGGCGAGCAGGATGGGCTCGCCGTCCCGCCCGGTGCGGGCGCCGATCCGGGACGCCTGCAGCTCCATCAGCGCGACCAGCCCGTGCACCTCGATCTGCCGCGGCATCAGGCCCGCCAGCAGCCGGCCGAGCCGCAGCGCCTCGGCGCACAACTCGGGGCGGATCCAGTCTTCGCCAGAGGTCGCGGAATAGCCTTCGTTGAAGATCAGGTAGATGATCTCCAAAACCGAGTCGACCCGGCCCGCGAGCTCGCCGGGCGCGGGGATCTCGAAAGGGACCTTCTTGTCGGCCAGGGTCCGCTTGGCCCGGACGATACGCTGGGCGATCGTCGGCTCCGGGACCAGGAACGCCCGGGCGATCTCGTACGTGGTCAGCCCGCCGATCAGCCGGAGGGTCAGTGCTGTGCGAGCCTCGGCGGAAAGGACGGGGTGGCAGGCGATGAAGATGAGGCGGAGCAGGTCGTCGCCGATGTGGTCGTCCATCTTGTCCACATCGGGTTCCCCGAACGTCAGTGCTTGCGTTTCCATGTCGCGGCCTACTTCCTGCAGTTTCTGGTCGTAGCGGGCGCGGCGTCGGACCAGGTCGATGGCCCGATGCTTCGCGGTCGCCATCAGCCAGGCGCCGGGACCGCCGGGCCCGTCCGGGACACCCCGGGCGGGCCACTGCTCCAGCGCGATCACCAGAGCGTCTTGCGCGAGTTCCTCTGCCGCGCCGACATCGCCAGTGATCCGGGCCAGGCCCGCGATGAGGCGCGGCGATTCGATTCGCCAGACCGCCTCGATCGCGGAGCGCGTGGCCTCGTAGTCATCCAACGTTCTCTGGCCCCATCACCTGAAGGATGTCGGTCTGTCCTTCCCAGCCAGGCCACAGGTCCCGGTGCAATTTGACGAAGCGGGAGGCCCATTCGATGGCCTCTTCCTTGGACCGGACGTCGTACAGGGCGTAGCTGATCAGTTCCTTGGACTCGGTGAACGGACCGTCGGTCACGGCCAGGTTGCCCCCCGCCAGCGAGACTCGCGCGCCGCTCGAGCTGGGCAGCAGGCCGGCGGTGTCCAGCAGGACGCCGGCCTCGGTGGCCTCGCCACCGAGCTTCATGATCGCCTCGAACAATTCCGGGGGCGGCGGGGTCGACGGGTTGGTACCGGAAAGCAGCATCATGTAACGCATCTGACTTTTCTCCTGTCTCGTCTGTCTAACTCATATCAAGCGGCGCGGGCGGCGTCCTATATCAAGCGATACGGGCGACGTCGTGGTAAAGGCGGATGGACACGATCGCCAGCCAGGTGAAAGCGGCCAGCACGGCGGCATAGAACGGGAGCACGATGGCGCTGGAACTTGACCCGGTAGTGACGCCGGCGAATCCGGCCAGGAAAGCGACGCCGGTGAGGCGAGAGTAGATCGCCATGCCGCGGTGGCCGCGGCGGGAGAAGTAGCGGGCGACGACGAAGCAGGCCGCGATGAGCGCGGTGAATCCGATGCTCGCCGAGATCAGGTGCCCGTAGCCGTGCCAGCTGATGTCCGTGGCCTTGCCGGCCGGGGCACCAGGGCCGAATCCGTCCGCCGGATCCGCGCGGAGCAGCCCGGCCGCCAGCAGGCCGGCGCCGTAGGTTCCGAGCAGTCTCGGGGCCCACCGGCTGGCCATCGCGCGGTGCGCCCCCACCGCAGCCGCGATCGTCATCGCCCCGGCCACCAGGAATGTGGTGACCTGGATCCAGCCGAGTGGGCCGTTGGCCAGCAGGCTCGCGTCGTCGTGGGCGATGCGGAACCCGTGCCGGGTCAGCCCCTGGATGATGACCGAGCCCTCGAATACGACTCCGGCCAGGACGCCGTAGCCGAGCAGCGACTTGGTGATCCGCTGCGCGGGGGTGCAGGTCTCGGTACCCGTGCTGGTGATGGTCGTGGGGGTCATGATGTTCATCCCTTCGGTCGGAGCCGATCGGCTGCTCGATCTGCCCTCTCACCTATGCCTCGAACGACCGCCGACGGGCTCGACACATAAGGCGAGAAATTTTTTCCGCAAGCTCACAGGCCGGCCGGACGCCCCCGGTGGTCACGAGGACGGAGGGCCGTCCAGCCAGACGCAGCAACGGCTCTCATCGTGATGACGAGCGCGATCCAGACAGGAGGCCATCCATCTGGCGTACTAAGATCAAATATTCTTGGTGAATCGACCTGACCCCTGACGTGCGGCACCATCGGGCTCAGGGAGATCCAGGAGGGTCCGTACCCCGAGTGACCGTCCGCGCTCCTCATCGCTTACGGCCACGCCGGTACCTTCCATGGCCGGTCCGGATCCTTCGTCATCGCGTGGCCACCGAAGTTGGACGTAGGGCGCTTGCGTGCGACCGTGTCAGTGTCCCGGCCGTCACCAGGGCAGATCGCGGCCAGCGGTCCGGGGAGCCGCTTGGGGGTGGCGTGCGAGGCCGGTGGCCGGGTAGTCGCGTCGGCTGGCATCGTCGATCACGCGCCATCCCAGCCGGACTTCGGTGTCGGTGACGCTGGTCTTCATGACCGCACTGTCCGCGTGGTGGATGCGGGCGTGCTCCAGTCGAGGTGGTGTTCGTAGACCTCGCGCACGCCCTTGGCGGTGGCGGTGAGTTTGAGGATGGTCGGCAGCATCAGGTCGCGGATGAGCCGGCCGGCCGCGCCGGGCGCCTTGTTGTTGTTGATTCTGGCCGCGGCCTTGATGATCTTCTCCACTCGGGGGCGGCGCACCATTTCGAACTGGGTGAACGCCTGATCCGGGCTGCCGAGGTCGCGCAGCGAGGTGGCCAGTACGACGGCGTCCTCGATGGACAGAGACGCGCCCTGCCCCGAGGTGGGGGACGGTGCGTGCGCCGCATCCCCGATGACGATCACGCGATCGGTGTGCCAGCGGCTCAGGTGCGGGATCGTGTGGATGGGAGTCATCGGGGCGAAATCCGGGGTGGCCGCGATGAGCTCGAGTGCCGGTCCGGTGTCCTCGGCGAAAACCTCGGCGAATCGTTCCCGCCACTGCGCGGTGCTGATCGTCTCCACCTCCCCTTGAGCGGGCTCGCGGCTATGGGGGATGTTCACGAACCACCAGACCTGCCCGTCGGGCGCGAGGGCGTACCCGAAGAAGGCCCGCTTGCCGAAGATCATTTCGTAGCTGCCGGGCGCTGCCGGAACCTTCACTCCCGTGGCGTAGCCGCCGGTGGTCAGCAGTCCTGTGTAGGACGGAACCGGGGCTGCGGGTGCGATGAGCCGCCGCACCGTGGAGTGGACGCCGTCGCAGCCGATGAGAATGTCGGCGTGCGCTTCGGTGCCGTCCTGGAACACCGCGCGTACGCCGTCGGTGCTCTCCTGCGCGCTCACCAGCCGTTTGCCGCGCGCGACGTCGATTCCGCGTGCGACTGCCTGGTTGTGCAGTGCCTCATACAGGTCGGCCCGTCGGATGGTGTGGCTGAGGGTGCCATCGGCCAGGGCCCCGCCGGTGGTGCTGACGCCCAACCGCTTCCCGGTGTGGGTGCGCAGTGTGATCCCGGGTGTCGGGAAGCCTGCGGCGATGGCGGGTCCATCGGCGTCGATGGCGCGTAGCGCGTCGATCCCGTTGGTGGCCAGCGTGAGCATGATGCCGTTGCCGTCTGCGCCTTCGGGGCGCGCCTCATGGACCGTGGCCGTGATCCCGGCCTTGGTCAGGGCCATTGCGGTGGCCGGACCCGCGATGCCGCCCCCGATGATGATTGCTGTGCGTGGAGTTCTCACTGGTGCCGCCCGTCAGTGTCGCGTGGTGTGCCCTCTGCCGCTCCGGGTTGGCTCCCGGCGTGATATGCCTCCCAGGGACCGGCCCAGCCGTCCTCGGGATCTTCGATCTTGTGCATGAGTTCCTCAATGAAGGAGCACTCCGCCTCCAGCAGGCTGATCCGATAGTCGTCCTCGATGAGGAAGACCGGATGGTGGCCTTCGGCCAGGGTGGCGTCGCGTTGGTCACGAACCGCTGCGATGTCGGCCCTGACGCGACGCGACCGCGCGCGGAGCATCTCCAGCACCTCGGCGGGAGACAGCACGACCGCCAGTGACAGCGCGGCCGCGAACGCCGGGTACTCATAGCGCGGCTCGCTGATGAGTTCCTTGAGCCACTCACGCATCTCAGTGCGGCCGTCGTCGGTCAGCTCGTAGACGGTGTGCCTGGGCAGATTTCCCGTCTGACCCGTCCCGGCGGCTTGAATCATGCCGGCCGCCGTGAGCTGACGCACCACCCCGTACAGGGCGCCATAACTCAGCTTGAACGTCCGGGCCGCGTCGCGGTCCTTCAGCAACCGATTCAGCTCGTAGGCATGCATCGGACGTTCCGTCAGGTACGACAGCACCGCCAACCCCAGCAGATTGTTCACAGTCCGCTTCATGGACGTTCCTCCTCACGAGCAGGATAGTCATGTGAAACTAGTTTTGCAAAACTACTGGCTCCTAAGGTACTCGGGAAGTGTCCGGAGGAGCGTGTGGGAGACGCCGCGTGCCGAAAACTTCATCCGCGCAGGTGAGCAACATGTCGCGGGGCGACCCAGATGCCGGCTCCTGTCGCCCCGGTGCATCCCGGGAACGGTCACGGCGAAGCGGTCGTCACGGCGTGATGGGCGACTGTGCTGTTGTGATTGGCCTACTGACGGTGACGAACACGTTCGCGGTCTTGTGTCTTCTTCCGGCGAGTGATCGAACTCCAAACATCAACCAGCGCAGCTATTCCTGCCGTGAAGAAAGGACATGAACGTCATCGATTTGAGACAGCAGGCTCGCTCGACTCTGCCGCGCGGAACCTCTGCCGACGGCTTGCCTAAACAGTGCCTAGATCGCCATTGACCTGCTGCTTTCGTGAAGCTCGGAGGGTCTGGCTTGCCCCGTCAGCCTGCTCTGGCCCGCTTCGACCGCCGGGACCGGGGCAGCACTCGTGCCAGCGCTGCGATGACCGCCCGATCGGCCCACGATGGCTGAGGCCGTGCGACCTGCCGGCGCAGCACCGCCAGCTGATGCCGCAACACCAAGATCTCCGCTTCCTTGGACACCTCCGACCGCGTAGCAAGGCGAGCCGGCCGAAAAAGCGAACGAAGATCAGATAAGCAGTCATAGCGCCACAGGTATCGATCCTGCTCGTCTCGGACACCGCCCGCCTGCCGAACGAGGAAGCACTGGTCACGAACGGTGGCCGAGTTTCCGGCACCTACAGGCTGTCGCAGCCACGTAAGCCGCGTATCGACACCACCGTGATGGAAGCCGACATTGTTCATCCCGCCGACGCCGACCTGGATGCCACGCCGACGCTGTTTCCGAAGTCTAGGTTCGATTCCGCGACTGCCCCCAGGCTCGATTTTCCCGAACTCTTTCCGCGAGCGCAGGGCATCCAAGCGTGGAAACGTGGGGCCTTTCGAGGTTGACCGATCTAGGGGATCACCGTCATGATCTAGGATCATGCCGACTTCGTCGAGATTTTCCGTAGGATTCCTGGTCTGCTTCATCGTAGGTATGTTGATCACTGGCGCTGGATTGTTGACCGCAGTCAACATCAAGGGCACCGACGACTTCTGCAACCAGGCCCAAGATGCCAGGAAAATCGATGGCCCGACTTCCAACGAAACGGCTCTCTGTATTGCTCGCCAAGAAGATATGGCCAGGGCCAAGGCTGACAGCCAGTCGACTGCGGCAATCGGGCTCGTCCTCCTCGGAGTGGCGGTCATGGTGTCTGGAGTCGGGTTCGCCGTAATGCGGTCGAATGTGGCACAGCGCACCCCTGCGTCAGCCCCCTACCCGATACCGCGTTGAGCTTCCGTAGAAGCATCACCGCAGGTCATCACAGTGAGGAGTGTCCGCTCCGAACTGCCCGGCGGTCACGAAGTGGTGGTACAGCCGGCCTGATCAGTCTTTTCGGATCGTGGTTATGCCGACATGCTTACGCGGCAGACCCGGTCGAATAGATCCTTGCTGCTGGGCTGAGAAGGCAAGCGAAGCAGATGGCTGGCCAGACGAGAGCTAGGGCCCCGGCGGCGATCTGACCAGGTGCTGGAACGAGAAAGCCATCCCCCAGCGCCAGCAACGCGATCACAATCAACGCGCCCTCGAAGATCAGAGCACCCGTCCGCGCTCCGTTGTTTCCATAACGCCCGATCGCCAGCGCCAGCAAAATCGCCCCTACCGCATGCACGACCGCCACCCCGACCAGCACGCTAAACTGTGTCAGCCGCGACCTGGAGGAACCATCGACCACGCTCGCGACTACCAGACCGCCACACCAAAGAAACAGCGCTGACCAGAACGCGAATTGCAACCAGAGGATTACACGAGCGGTCCTGACCGAGCTCGGCCTGGCAGGCAGCCTATAAGCCGCAGGCGTGGACGGCGGCATGGTGGCATAAAACTGCCGTGGGTCGCCGTAAGGCGGAGGAGGCGGAGGATAGCTCATTCTCGATCCTTTCAAGTCAGGCTACGGCACCAGTCGGGACGGAAGCTTCAGAGCCTGCCTCGCGTGGTCGCGAGTATCGGCGAGATCGACCAAAGAGTGTCGCGGTGTCGGCTCGATTCGAACCGGGCGAACGCCTGATCCGGGCCGTCGAGGTCGCGTAACGAGGTGGCCGACACGATTGCGTCCTCGATGGACAAGGACGCGTCCTGCCCCGAGGTGGGGAAGGAGTGTGCGCCGCATCCCCGACGACGATCACGCGATCGGTGTGCCAGCGGCTCAGGTGCGGAATCGTGTGGATGGGAGTCATCGGGGCGAAGTCCGGGGTGGCCGCGATGAGCCCCTGTATGGGTTCCTCAATGAATATGACAGCACCGCCGACCTCAGCAGATTGTGCGCGGCCCGCTTCATGAACACTCCTCCTCGCGACCATAGTAGTCACGAAAAACTAGTTTGGTAAGACTAAACGAGTAGTTCCGAAGTGATCAGTGAGTCGAAGGCGCGGCATCCTCGACTCCGCCGACCCGGCGCGAGCCTGTGGGTGCCGAATATCGTGTCGCCTTATGCGACCTGGGCGTATTCGTGAAGGAGGCCGCCGACTCGGTCTCGTCGGGTGACCTTGATGTCGGCGTCGACGGGATCGGGTAATGCCCGGAGCGGACTTGCCTGCTTCAGCGCGCGGTGCGGACGGTGTCCATTGAAGTAGGTTTCGTACTCGGCGAGGACCTTGCGCAGGTGGCAGGCGTTCATGATGAGGATCCGGTCAAGGAGTTCGCGGCGTACGCTGCCCACCCACTGTTCCATGATCGCGTTCATCCGGGGGGCATGTGGTGCGGTGAGCACCACGCGGATGCCCTCGGTCATGAACACCTCATCGAACAGTCTGGTGAACTTGCTGTCCCGATCCCTGATCAAGAATCGGAAGTCGCCGGCCCGATCGCCCAGGTCGAGCATCAGGTTGCGGGCTTGTTGCGCGACCCAGGCGGCGGTTGGGTTCGCCGTGACACCCAGGACGTGGACCCGCCGCGTGGCGTGCTCTACCACGGCGAAGCAGTACAGCCGTGTGAGCGTGACCGTCTCGACGCTGAAGAAGTCGCAGGCCAAGATCCCGGACGCCTGGGCTTTGAGGAACTGAGCCCAGTTCGGGTCGCTGCGCCGGGGCGCTGGATCGAACCCGGCCTTCTTCAAGATCGCCCACACGGTGGCCGGAGACACCTTCGGGCCCAAGCCAGCGATCTGCCCAGCGATGCGCCGGTATCCCCAGTCTGGGTTCTCGGCGGCCAGACGCAGTACCAGGGCTCGGATGGTGGGTCGGATCGGTGGTCGTCCCGGCCCGCGCCTGGGGTAGGTCCAGCGTCGTTTCACCAGGTCGGCGTGCCACCGCAGGAGCGTCCGCGGTGTGACGAGCAAGTGGTTTCGGCGGTGTCGCGGAAGGAGCCGCGCGAGCGCGGAGATGATCGCCCGGTCCGCCCACGATGGCCGGGGAGCGGCGACCTGGCGCGGAGCACCGCGAGCTGATGGCGCAGTACCAAGATTTCAGCGTCTTTCGAATCCGTGATCGGGCGAGCAGCGCGATCCAGCCGAACACCCGTAAGACGATCAAGTACAACAACCGCAGTGCCATCCTGCGATCCTGCCGGAACCGAGCCTGCCGAGCGCACGAAGCCCTAGATCGGCCCCTATGACGCGATATTCGGCACCCACAGGGTGTGCCGGGTGGGAGTTTGTCGGGCCGTGTCGGGGCTTTGGGCGGCGTGAAGTTCGGCTTGGGCGTGGGTGCCTTGGGGACGCTGCAGTGGTGGTTGTGGATGCAGGGGTCGGCGGGCGGGGGCGGTGGTTTGGGGCGGCTGACGCCGCCTCCGCCGGAACCAGAGCCTCCGCCGCTTCCGCCTCCACCTCCGGAGCCTCCACCTCCGTTTCCGCCTCGCGGGCTGCGCTCGGCGTTCAGTCAGGCCCTCCTCGTCGGCCGGCAGGGTGTCCCTCGATCATCGAGGCGACCTCGGAGGCCGAACAGGACTTCAGGGGGGAGCAGATGCACACCGACTTCCGCTGGTGGCCACCGAGGTGAACTCGGCGATGAAGTCCGTGTCGAACTCGGCGTACTTCGAGATGTCCAGCAGGTCGATGGGGCCCGCATGCGAGGGTCAGACGTCTTGGGAGACGCGCCAGGCGCCGAGGCCGAGGAACACGATGAGGTACATCGCGAGGTTCAGATAGGCCAGGCCGAGAGACGGCACGCGAAGTGCCGCGTTCCCCACCGGTGTGTTCACCTGGCCGAGCACATTTGCGGCGTTCGTCAGCAGCAGCCGGTCGGGCACGTACGACCAGCTTTCCAGGGCTCTGCCGACCGGGTAGACAAGCCAGACCAAGCCGAACAGGGCCGCGACCGCGCCGGTGCTGTGCCGGATGATCGCGCCCAGCCCGAACCCGACCATCGTCACGACGAGCAGGTAGAGGCCGGAGGAGGCCAGGGTCCGCAGCACGCCGGGGTCTGCGAGGCTCACGTCCAGGTGTTTGCCCGACAGCATCAGCTGGCCAAGGAAGAACGTCGCGAAGACGAAAAGCTCCCCGAGGACCAGCGTGATGGCACCGACGACGAGCGCTTTGGCCGCGAAGACGGTCCCGCGCCGCGGTACGGCGGTGAGCGTCGCACGGATCATGCCTGTCCCGTACTCCGAGCTGATGGCGAGCACCCCGAGCACTCCGAAGGCGAGCTCGCCGAGCTGGAATCCGGCCAGGGAGTCGCCCACCGCGTCGAAGGACGCTCGGTCCTGGGCGGTCATTGTGGCCCAGTTGCTCGCGACGGAGGAGGTGTTGAACATTCCGAGGACGACGGCGAAGAGGATCGCGCCGAGCATTGTCAGATAGGTCGAGCGGACCGAGCGCAGCTTGATCCATTCGGAGACGATGACGCCTGGTGGGATGGTGATCGCGGTCATCAACGGTCGTGCCTTTCGTTGTCGGTGGTGGGGGTGGCCGCTTGGTACTCGACGGCGTCCTCGGTGAGCTCCATGTAGACCTGTTCCAGCGAGGCCTGCCGCTGGGCCAGCTCGTACACGGCGACTCCGTTCGCGGCGGCGAGCCGGCTGATGGCCTCGGGCGTGAGGCCGGTGACGGCCAGTCCGCCGTTGGGTTCGGGAACGACGGCGGCGCCTTTGGCCGTGAGCAGTTCGGCGAGATGACTGCTCTGCGGGGAACGGATGAGCACGTCGTTCAGCGCGCTGGCCTGGATGAAGTCGGCCATGCCGGTGTCGGCGATCAGGCGACCGCGGCCGATCACGATCAGGTGGTCGGCGGTGAGCGCCATCTCACTCATCAGATGGCTGGAGACGAAGACAGTGCGGCCTTCGGCGGCCAGCGACCTCATCAGCCCGCGGATCCAGTGGATTCCCTCGGGGTCCAGCCCGTTGACGGGCTCGTCGAACATCAGGATCTCCGGGTCGCCCAGCAGTGCCGCGGCGATTCCCAGCCGCTGCTTCATGCCGAGGGAGAACCCGCGGATCCGTTTGCGGGCGGCGCTCTGCATCCCGGTCCGTTCGAGCACCTCGCCGACGCGGCTGCGCGGGAGGTCGTTGGTCACCGCGAGGCACTCCAGGTGGCTGCGCGCGCTCCGGCCTCCGTGGACCGCGCCCGCGTCCAGCAGCGACCCCACCACGCGCAGCGGCTTGCGCAGGGATCGGTACGGCCGGCCGTTCACCAGCGCCCGCCCCCCGGCCGGTGTGTCCAGACCCAGGATCATCCGCATGGTGGTCGACTTGCCCGCCCCATTGGGGCCGAGGAAGCCGGTGACCCGCCCTGGAAGGACCTCGAAGGACAGTTGGTCGACGGCCAGGGCCGATCCGTACCGTTTGGTGAGCTGTTCAGCTTTGATCATCAGGTTTTCCTCGAGCGTGGGGTGAGAGGGGCTACGGCGCGCTGCAGGGCGGGACCGGCTTGCCGAGGGCGAGTGAGAAGGCGTTCTGGAGAAGCGGGTGAGGAGGAGCCGCCTGGTTCACGGTGCCGGTGATGGAGATCCGGCGGGTCGACGAGTACATCTGAAACGCCCCAAAGGCACCGTTGTGGAACCAGAACCTCTCCCCGCCGGCCCCGGTGCCGGTCTGGATGCCGAGCCCGTAGGTCCCGCGACTCTGCGGGGTGGTGGTCAGCATCGTGCGCAGGGTCGCGGGGTGCCGGAACACCATGCCGCCGAACAGGCCCCGCATGAACGTGGTCAGGTCCGCGCTGGTCGAGACGAGGCCGCCACCGCCGAAGGTGTCGAAGGTGGGGTTGAAGGAGCGGGTGTCCACCGTGCCCCAGTAGGGGTGCGACAAGGGGCCGCCGCGCGCTTTCTCCCAGTGCTCCAGATAGGTGTCCCTCATGCGCAGTGGATCGAGTATCAGGGTGCGGTAGGCGTGTGCGAGCGGCCTGCCGGTGACCTTTTCGATGATGAATCCGGCGAGGACGTAGCCGGTGTCGGAATAGTGGTAGCCCGCGCCGGGCCGGGAGTACGGCGTGCCGTTGACCATCGCCCACTCGACGAGTTCCCGCGGAGCCCAGGTCTTGTGCGGGTGGCCGAGCACGTCGTCCTGCCATCGGGGGTCGCTGGCGTAGTCGTACAAACCCGCGGTGTGGTTCAGCAGCTGCCGGACGGTGATCCGCGAGCCGTAGGAGACTCCGTTCACCACGCTCAGGCGATTCACCGGGCCCGCGTCAAGGTATTTCCCGATCCGGTCGTCGAGCCGCAGCTCGTGCTGTTCGACGAGCTTGAGGACCACGGCGGCGGTGAACGTCTTGGTCAGGCTCGCGGTGCGGAAGGTGTCGGTCGGCCGAAGGTTCCGGCCGCCCGACGCGAACCTTCCGCTCGCACCGTTGAAGTGCGTACCCGGCCCGCTGACGTCGAGGATCGCGCCGGGGACCGGCGGTTGGACGGCGGCGTCGAGGGCGCACTGGAACCCGTGCTGCGGCGGCGTGGACACGGTCCCTCCGACCGCCGTCGTGACACTGGCACAGAGCGTGGCCGCGGCCGCGACCACGGCGGCGACGACCGCGCCTCTTCTGGACAGGTGCATCCGATACTCCCCTTCGAGGTGCTGGCTGCGCCCGCCTCCAGGACTTTCGCCCGGTAAGCGCGCTGTGCCCTCAGGCTGCCGGACGTACGGGGTCGCAATCGTCTCCCCGCAGGGCACTTTCCGCGCTCTCCCCAGAAGCCCACACGGCCATGATCGGGAGCGGGCGTATGCCTGCAGGCATAGGCCACGGGGCCGATGAATCACCCGGAGAACGCCGTTACCTTGGGCGTATGCACCTCGAGCCGCGCCCTCCACTGGTCAAGCGGCTGCGGCCCGGCCACTGGCTGGCGTTGGACTGCCTGGCCGCCGTCGCGTACGCCGTGTTCACCTTGGCCATGCTGGCCCACCACCAGAGCGCGGCCCGTCTGCCACTGGCCCTGGCCGGGACCGCGCTCCTCGCCCTGCCGGTCGGGTTCCGGCGTCGCCACCCGCTTGCCGCGTATGGGACGCTGCTGACGGCGCTGCTGGCGACTCCGGTGACGGCGGGGCTGGGCGTGATGGCGATGGCTCCTCTGGCCTACGTCCTCTACCTGGTGGCGGCCGCCTGCCGCCGGCGTGTCGCGCTCGCCGCGCTCGCCGTCTCCCTGGGCGTACTGCCAGCGGTGATGCTCTCGATCCACCAGGGCGCCGTCATCCCGTTCGAGCTGGCCTTCATCAGCGCGTGGACGGTCGGGTACGCGGTCGGCCAGCACCGCGGGTACAGCGAGGAACTCCTGCGGCACCATGCCCGGCTGGCCGAGGCCGAGTTGGACAAGGCCCGGCGAGGTGTCGCCGAAGAGCGGATGCGGATCGCCAGGGAGCTCCATGACGTGGTCGCCCACAGCATGAGCGTGATCACCGTCCAGGCCGGGTTCGGTCATCTGGTCATCGACGACAAGCCCGCCGAGGCCCGCGCCGCGCTGGGCGCCATCGAGACCACCGGCCGAGAGACCCTCGGGGAGATGCGGCGGCTGCTCGGCGTGCTCCGCGAGGAGGGTTCCGACCGTAGGGAAGGGGGTCCCCTGCTCGCCCCCGCCCCCGGGCTCGCCGACCTGGACCGGCTCCTCGCACAGACCGCCACAGCGGGTGTACGAGTTGATCTCACGATCATCGGCAGCCCCCGTGACCTGCCCACCGGGATCGACCTGTCGGCCTACCGGATCGTGCAGGAGGCCCTTACCAACGTCGTGAAGCACGCCGGCACGACCAGCGCCCGCACCACCATCGACTATCGAGAGGACGAACTCGCCATCGAGATCACCGACCACGGCCAGGGCTGTCCGACCGCAGACGGCCACGCCTTTGGCCATGGCCTCGTCGGCATGCAGGAGCGGGTACACCTGTATGGCGGCTGGTTCCGCGCCGCGCCACTGCCGGGGGGCGGTTTCCAGGTCGCCGCCCGGCTGCCCCTCGCCGCGACATCGGAGAGCGTCGCGTGACCATCCGGGTGGTGGTGGCCGACGATCAGACCCTTGTCCGCACCGGCCTATGCGGAATCGTCGACACGGCACCGGACCTGACAGTGGTCGGCGAGGCGGCTACGGGCGTCCAAGCGGCCGAACTGGCTCGCAGAGAGCGGCCCGACGTCGTGCTCATGGATATTCAGATGCCCGACATGGACGGTCTCGAGGCGACCCGCCTGATCACCGCTGGCTCACCTGGATCGAGTGACGTACGGGTGCTCATGCTCACAACCTTCGACCTGGACGAGTACGTCTATGGGGCGCTGCGCGGCGGGGCCAGCGGATTCTTGCTCAAGGACACCCCACCGCTGGAACTGCTCGCCGCCATCCGGGTCATCGCCGGCGGCGACGCGCTGCTCGCCCCCGGCATCACCCGGCGGCTGATCAAGGAGTTCGCCGCCCGGCCCGCCACGTCATCACTTCCCGGACCCGGTGTGCTGGCGGTCATCACCAAACGCGAGCGCGAAGTGCTGATGCTGGTCGCGGAGGGCCTGTCGAACAGCGAGATCGCCGAGCGGCTGCACATCGGGCCTGGGACCGCCAAGTCGCACGTGGGCCATCTGCTGACCAAGCTCGACGCCCGCGACAGGGTTCAGCTTGTGATCCTCGCCTACCGCACGGGCCTGGTCACCGCCACCTGACCAGTGGGCCCCGCGTGAGGGTCACCCCACCGGCGAGGGATCACGGTCCGTATCGCCCGGGGAATGTCCGCGCAGGCCGCGCTCAGCGGCGCCGCAGATACTAACGGTGTGGCGGACCTTCGTGACCGTGTGCCGGCTCGGGTCGCTGTTGGCGGCGGTCGCCGAACTCAATCATTCGCAGTCGGCCATCTCCCGGCAGATCGCCGGGCTGGAGCGCCAGCTCGGCATGCCTTTGATGGAGCGCCACGGCATCGCCGGCGTCTACAGTCACGTCACCGACCTTATGCGGCAAAAGCTGGGGGACCGGCTCCAGCAACGCTGGACCACCCTGACCGCCCGCCGGACGCAATCGTCGTGATCTCGACCCATCTCGTGCCGAGGGGGAGCAGGGCCGGGAGCATCACCGGGAACACTGCTCCCGGTGACCCCGACCCACGAAAAGTACTGACCCCGACCTACCGAATGAGTAGTACCGATCAGCTGTGGAGCACCCTGCTCCCGATCTGCTCCCGATTCCGACCGATCGTTAGCGCCAGAAACCGAAATGCAGGTCAGGCGCATGGCCTGACCTGCATTGATGTGGTCCTGCGGGCGTGCTGGACGGCCTCGATCATCGCCCACCGCAGGATCGGCGAGCCCTGCTTGGTGATGTGCCCGCGGGCGACCCTCAGGTCCGATTCACGGTGCCGCGGCGTCAGCCCGGCCCAGGAACACAGCTGGGCGGGCCGGCCGAAGCGGGTGACATCCCCGATCTCGGCGATGGTGACCGCGGCCGGGACCGGGCCGATTCCCGAGAGCTGCTGGATCACCGTGTAGCCGGTGTTGCCGGCGAGCAGGTCGGCGATGACCTCGTCCAGCATGCCGATTTCCCCGGTGCAGACATCGATCAGCATCCGCAGCGAAGCGACCTTGCCGGCGTAGGGCTGCGGGAGGCTGAGGCCATCCAGCCACTGGGTGCCGCCCCGGCCGAACAGATCCGAGCACACGGCCGCGATGCCGAGCTTGGCCAGCACGGCATGCACCATGTCCTTGTAACCGGTGCGTTTACCGACCAGCTTGGCCCGGTAGCGGGTGAGCTCCCGCGAAAAAAGGGGATCTACATCCAGCGGCGGCAACGAGCTGATTCCCTTGTCCGCCAACGAGATCCGCCGCCTGTGGAATCGGATCACAGAACCCCTGACCTACACGATCGACCACATCGTTCACTGGTCGAATTGGCGACCGACAGCCAAACCCGCGCTCGCATCAGCCACTACAAGAGACGCAGGCATCACGACCTGTCGCTGCAGTACTAAAGCCATCCCGTGATCCTGCCCGGGCCGAGCCGCTGAGCGCGACAAAACCCCAGATCAGGCCCTGTGACACGATTATCGGCACCCATAGCTATGTCTCCTCGGTACGGCGCGCCAGGTCGGCAGCGTGGCCGTATTCGATGACCCTGGTGGGGATGATGGTGCGGCGGGCGGCGAGTGGAGGGGCGTCCGGATCGGCGGTGAGGCGGTCGAGCAAGAGCCGGGCGGCGTGCCGGCCGATCTCATCGGCATCGTAGGCGACGATCGTCAGCGGGACACCGAGCATGTCGGCGAGTTCGAAGTCATCGAAGCCGCCTACCGCGAGCCGTCGGCCGGTCTTGTGGATCGCTCTGAGTGCACCGATCGTGTTCCGGTTGTTGGCGGTGAAAAGCGCGGTGGGTGGCTCATTCAGGCCGAGTAGCTCGAGGGTGGCCCGCTCCGCGGACGCGGCGTCCTGCTGGGCCCGCCGCACGTGACGTTCGTCGAGGTCGACACCGGCTTCCTGGAGCGCCGCGCAGAATCCGCGGAAGCGTTCGGCTCCGGTGTAGACGGCGGGCGGATTGCCGAGGAAGCCGATCCGGCGGTGCCCCTGGGCCACCAGCCGTGTGGTCGCCTCGCGCGCCCCGCCGAAGTCGTCCACGAGAACGCAGTCGGCTTCGATGCCGGACGGTGGCCGGGCGGCCAGCACGACGGGAACCTCGGATTCGAGATGGTCGTGGCCGAATCCGGCGGGAACGACGATCATGCCGTCGACCTGGCGGGCGGCGAGGTCACCGACAACGTCACGTTCGCGCTGCTCGTCCTCGTTCGTGTTCGTGAGCAGCACCCGAATGTCACGCGTAGCTGCGACCGATTCCACGCCGAGGGCCAACTGTGAGTAGAACGGGTTGGCGAGGTTGGTGACCACCAACCCGATCATCCCGGTCTTGTGGCCCGGTCGAAGGCTGCGGGCGATCTCATTGGGCCGGTAACCGAGCGTTCGCGCCGCGGCCAGTACCCGCTCGCGGGTCTGTCGGGACACGCCTTCCTGATCGCGGAGCGCCCGTGAGACCGACATCGGGCTCACCTTGGCCAGCGCTGCTACCTCACGGATGGTCGGCGGGGATTTCGCCGATCGTCGCTCCGCCGTCATTACGGTATCTCTCCATCCTTCATTGCGTAGACGGTCGCTCCGATCAGGGCAGCGCCTTGGGGGTTACACGCGGGAAGCGTGACCGGGTGGGAACCTGCCGCCGCGAGTCCGGCCGTCAGCGGTGGCGCGAGCAGGTCCCAAGAGGCGGCCATCGAGCCGCCGACCACGAGAACTTCCGCTCCGAAGCGGGTGAGCCACGGGGCGAGCACCCGTCCCAGGGCCGTGAACGTCTCGGTCAGGAGGGCCTGTGCCGCCGTTTCGCCGGCCCGGGCCCGATCGGAGATCTCCGCCACGTCGGCGGCCGGCCGGCCGGTGTAGCGGGCGCGGATGGCGCGGCTGGACACAGTGTCCTCGAGCGGGCGATCCTCCCAGGTGAGGAGGTCGACACGCCCTTCCGGCGGTACGTCCGGACCGTCGGTGACCGGCCTGCCGTCCACTAGGAAGGCCGAACCCACCCCAGTGCCCAGGGTGATGCCGGACGCCCGCCGATGACCGGCGGCGGCGCCGGCTGTCCACTCGCCGAGCAGGAAGGCGACAGCGTCGTTCAGAAACGTCACCGATGAAGGGGGACCGGGCAGGCCGTCGAGGAGCGCGGCGCCAAGGTCTGTCCCGTAGAGGGCGTCGAACTTCCCGACACCTTCGAACAGAGCGATTCCGCGCTCGTAGTCGAACGGGCCGGGCACGGCGACTCCCCACCTGCCCTTTGTGGTGGGAAGCGTCCGCGCGCAGCGCAGAATTCGGCTGATGATCTCGTCCGCGGTGCCGTCCGGCCGCAGTGGCTCCCGCCTTTCCGCGATCATGCCAGAGGAGGCGTCGACCAGTGCGGCGGTCACATGGGAGCCGCCGATCTCGAGGGCAGGATGAAGGATCATGAGATCAGCGCCTTCACGACGCGGACTGGTGAGCTTCCCAGGGAACGCAGCGTGTAGTCGCCGACCGCAGCCGGGACGACCAGAGTCTCGGCGTAGGAGAGATGGTGCTCATCCCCGGCGCACGTGGTGACGAGCACACCGTCACCGTCGACGACGTTCAGCACGTGAAAGCGGTCACCGGTCGCGGCGGGCAACCGTGCACCCGGATCGAGCACTAGCCGGCGTACCTGGAAGAACATCTCCGGGAGCGCGCCGAGCAGTTCTTCGGCCCAGCCGTCGCCCTCGTCCACGCTCCGGGGGGTCTGCACCAGGTCGCGGGTTACGGCCTCGCCGAGCCGGTCCGTGTCGAGGTTACGGAAGGCGTGCTCCACGTGGACCGGGCGTTGCCTGTTGGCGGAGTCGCGGCGCAACCAGTCGTAGAACCGTAGCGAGTACAGGTACGGCGTGGCGCTCACCTCGAGGACCACGTTGCCCTCGCCGCTGCCGTGCGGCGTACCGGCCGGGATGCAGAAGAGCTGGTGCGGGGTGGCCGGGAGAACCTGTACGTGCTCTTCGATGTCCATGGGGACCTCGTGGTGATGGGCGTCGTGGGCCTGCCGGTGGAATTTATCGACATCGACATCGCCCCGAAGTCCGAGGAAGACTTTCCGATCGGTCCCGCCCACCATGATGTAGTAGGTCTCGTGCTGGGTGTAGGGCCAGCCGAACACCCGGCGCATGTAGTCCGGTTGCGGATGGCAGTGCACCGAGAGGTTACCGCCGCTCATGGTGTCGAGGTAGTCGAACCGGATCGGGAACGAGGTGCCGAATCTCGCCCGTGCCTCCCGGCCCATGATCTCGTCCGGATGGCGTTCGACCAGCATTTGGAAGGGCACCTCCACCTGTCTCCCCGGTCCGTCACCGATCAGTACGCCCGACTCGGGGGCGATCAGCTCATAACCGAGGGCCGTGTTGGGAGCGTCCGGGTTGAAGCCCAGCTCGCGCTGGGCCCAGTGCCCTCCCCACGAGGTCGTGTTGAAGGTGGGCCGGGTGCGAAAGGGACGCCGAGCCAGGGCCGTAATGGTCCGGCGTAGCGTGTCGCCGGACAGCGAGGTGGGCCGGCGCGAGTCCTGCAGGTCGAACCAGCGGTCGATCCGGCCGGCGATCGTGTCGCGGTGCCGGTCCAGGAGAGGCCAGTCGATGTAGAAGAGGCGCTTGGTCGTCCCCCGCCCGGTGCCCTCCGGCTGGCCGAGGTTCCGCCCGGTGCCGGCGTTGATCGCCGCTTCCACATAGCGTTTCGGCAGGTCGAGATACCAGAGAACATCGTGGTGGACGAGCGCAGCACCCGGGCCGTACACGACGATCAAGCCATCATCGGCGGGCCGCGGGTCGGGCAGCTCATCGAAGAGATCGGAGAGAGCGCCGCCGGCCAGCGTGGCGAAGTCGGGATCGTCGGGAAGTTCCGCGGAGGCGGTGCGAGCCAGGATCCGCTCCCAGGACGTGAAGTATGTCCGCAAGTCGAGTGGTTCGACGGTCCGGCCGCGCGCCGAGGCGGCAGCACGGACGCCGTCGATCGCGGCCTTCCAGTCGAGGACGGCCGGCCCGTCCAGGGCGAGGACGATGGGGCCGGCCGGTAGCGCGGCGATCGCCGGCGGCCAGCCTTGATCGGCTGTGCCGCCGACGGCGGCGTACCGGGGATTGGCCTCATAGGTCATCATTCGTGCTCCTCGGTGCGGATTACGTTAACGATACCGTCAGCGGTTTGCGGTTTCCAGCCGAGACTGACCGAATGAACAGGGATTTCGTCTCAGGTCTTGCCGTGCCGATTCGGTAGCGTTAACGTAACCCCACCCTGACGAAGGAGACGAGATGCGTCCAGTGAGCCCATCCAGTGCCGTGATCGGCAGACGGGGATTCCTCACCGGAGCCGCGGGGATCGGCGCCGCACTGCTGACCGGCTGTGCCAGGGGGACCGGTGGATCATCAGCCGGCACGGTCAGCCTCTACAACGACAACCCGACGTGGAAGAGCGGCTTTATCAAGACCGGCGATGTGCTCAAGTCGATCGCCGGATCGGGTCTCTCGCCGCTGTCCACCGCCCAGACCGTCTCTTACGAGCAGGTGGTCAAGGCCTCGCTGAGCACGTCCAGGGCTGCGGACATCGCCAAATGGTGGTCCGGCTACCGGCTGCAGTCACTGGCCAGGACCAAGGGCATCTCGGACCTGAGCTCCATCTGGGCGCAGATGGAGGCCAAGGGCTGGGTCCAGCCCAGCCTCAAGGACTCGATGTCCTACCAGGGCAAGGTGTACGGGATTCCCCTCTCCGAGTCCTACTACGTGATCTTCTACAGCAAGCCGCTGTTCGCCAAGTACGGCCTGCGGGTCCCGGCCACCTGGGCGGAGTTCGTCTCCAACGCGGCCGTCCTGAAGAAGAACAACGTCACGCCGTTCGTCGCCAGCGCGAACGGGGTCTGGCCGGCACTCGAATGGTTCCAGGAGATCCTCAGCAAGATCGACCCCGACTTCTACACCAGGCTGACGAACAACCAGGCCAAGTACACGGACGAGCCCGTGATCCACGCCATGACCATCTGGCAGGACTTCATCAAGAAGGGCTGGATGACGCCGCCGGATTTCGACCAGTTGACCGGAGCCGCCCAGATGAAGGCGGGAAAGGTCGGCATGTTCCTGCATGGGACCTGGCAGTCCCAGGGCTTCGCCAAGGGAGGACTCAAGTCGGGGGAGGACTACGACGCGTTCATCATGCCGACCGTGGAAGCCTCCGCCCGCCCGTCGGTGATCGCAGAATCGGGCGCCTTCACCGTTCCCGTGCGCGGTCCGAAGCATGACGCCGCGATCAAGGTCGTGAGTTCGTGGCTGGACCCGCGGGTGCAAAGGGTCTGGTCGGACTTCCTTCAGGACGCCTCGGCCAACCCGACGGTGCCGGCGAGCGACCCGGTCATCTTGGGGCTGCAGAAGACCATCGCTCGCACCAAGCCCGAACTTCTCGTGCGCTACTGGGAGGCCAGCCCTCCGGCGCTGGTCGAAGGGAACGTCCAGGACCTGGGTGCCTTCATGGTCCACCCCGACAGGCTGCAGAGCATCGTGCAGTCCATGGCGAGCCGGGCCACCACCGAATGGGCCAACTGGTCCAAAGGTATCTCGTGAGCAGGGTCGCGGCCCGGCCCCGACGACGGGATCGGCGCGTGCACGGATCGGTGCGGGAGAGGCTGTACGCCGGTGGGTTCATGGCACCGGCCGTGCTCATCGTCGGCATCCTCCTGATCGTGCCGTTCCTGGTCACCGTCCACCGGAGTTTTTACAGCGACAACGTCCAGTCGAGGTTCTCTGGGCTGGGGAACTACCGGTTGCTCTTCACCGATCCGGTGCTGATCAGGTCTGTTGAGAACACCCTCCTGTGGGTTACCGGGACCCTCGTTCTGCCCATCGCCCTTGGCCTGGCCATCGCGGTGATGACCGACGCCGCCCGATGGACGCGAATCGTCAGGCTCGCCGTGGTCATCCCGTACGCGATCTCCGGTTCGGCCGTCGCCGTGGTGTGGAACTTCGTGCTGGCCAGGAACGGTGCCCTGAACGCGCTGCTGACATCGCTGCACCTCGGGTCGTTGGCACACGGGTGGCTGCTGAACTGGCCGGGGAACACGCTCGTCATCATTGTCGCCAGCACCTGGCAGTCGACCGGCGTCGCCGTCATCCTCTTCCTCGTCGGTCTGCAGACCATTCCGCCCGAGACGATCGAGGCGGCCTCGCTCGACGGTGCCGATGGCTGGCTGCGGTTCCGGCACATCGTCTTGCCGCAGCTCCGGCCGGTGATGATCGTCGTGGTCGGCATCAGCCTGGTCAACGGGCTGAAGGCCTTCGACCTCATCTGGGTGCTCACACAGGGCGGCCCGGGCCGATCCACCGAGACGCTGGCCGCGTCGATGTACCAGGAGACCTTTGGGCTGCAGCGCCTGGGCGCGGGCTCGGCCATCGCGGTGGTCCTGACCATCATCGTGCTCGGCGCCTCATGGACCTACCTGCGCCGCCAGCTACAGCCGGAAGGTGCGTGAGACGACATGCGAAGGGCGATGCGTAACAGCGTGGTCGTCACGCTTTCCGTCCTGTGGTTCGTGCCGACCTACCTCCTCCTCGTCAACGGGACGACACCGGCGAACAAGTATTCCGGCAGTCCCCAATGGCTCCCGAACGGCTTCGGTCTGCTCGGCAACATCGAATCCGCCTGGTCCGACGCGAACCTCGGCCCGGCGATGCTCAACAGCCTCTTGTACGCGCTGATCGGCGGGTTGCTCGCGGTCATCGTGGCTTCGCTCGCGGCCTTCGCCACCGTGGTGATGTCCGTCAGGCGCCGTGCCCTGTGGTTCTGGCTGATCTACGTCGGGACCCTGCTACCGCTTCAGGTTTTCATCCAGCCGCTGTACTCGGCGTACGCGAAAACCAATCTGTACGACACCCAACTCGGCTTGATCATCATTTACGTCGCCTTCTGTATCCCGTTCGCCTACTTCGTCATGCGCAATTACCTCGCCACGGTGCCCCGCGAAGTCACCGAGGCTGCGCGTATCGACGGCGCGTCATGGTGGCGATTGTTCTGGCGGATACACGTACCGTTGTCCAAATCCGCGATGGTGGCCGCGTTCGTCTTCCAGTTCGTCGCTGTCTGGAACGACCTGCTGTTCGGGATCGCCCTGACCACCAGCCCGAACATCCGGCCGGTCATGGCCGCGCTCGCCGACCTGCAGGGCACCTACGCCGGAACCGCTCCTCCGGTCGCGCTCGGCGGGGCACTGGTGGTCTCCCTGCCCACCGTCATCCTGTTCTTCGTCGCCCAGCGCTTCTTCGTATCAAGCCTCAAGCTCAACCTCTGACGGAGAAAAAATGAGAAAGTTCCTCGCCAGTTCGCTGGCGGCGGCGACCGCGATTCTCGGAGCCGCCACTCCCGCACAGGCATCCGACGCCGGAACACGTGCCCGCCAATCGTATGAGGCACTGCAGCGCTACCTCTATCAGGGACCCGACGAGCACGGCCTATATCTGGAGAACTACCCGAAACAACCCGCCGACCAGAAGCATTCCTACGTCTGGCCATTCCGCGAGGCGACCGCGGCCACCGTCTCCATCGCGGAGACATCCGGACGCTACCGCAAGGACGTGGAGAACCGATTCGCCACCCTGCAGCTCTACTGGAACGGCGACTCCGCCCGGCCGGGCTATGAGTCCTACCTGCCGCCGCCGCTCGGTGGTGGCGGCGACATCTACTACGACGACAACGCGGTCATCGGCCTGGAGCTCATCCGCGGATACGAGGCGTCGGGCGACCGCACGCTGCTCCAACGCGCGAAGCAGGCTTTCGGCGTCGACACCCGGGCGTGGGACACCGATACGAGCCGCCCGTGTCCCGGCGGCATGGCCTGGGTGGACAACCCCGCCAACAACATCCGGGCGGCCAACGTCACCGGGCTCGCCTCCGAACTGGCCACCCACCTGTTCCGGATCACCCACGATCGCGACTACCTGGCGTGGGGCACCCGGCTCTACACCTGGAACCGTAAGTGCCTCCAGCAGAGCCCCGGGCTGTACTGGAACGACATCGGCTACGACGGCACGGTCGACAAGACGCTGTGGAGTTACAACTCCGGCTCGATGATCGGCGCCGCCACGCTCCTCTACCAGGCGACGGGCACCCGGTCGTACCTGGACAACGCCCTGGCCGACGCGAACGGCGCGCTCGACCACTGGACGCAGGGCGACAACCTCTACAACCAGCCCGCCATCTTCAACGCGATCTTCTTCAACAACCTACTGCTACTCGACTCGGTGCGGCCGAACCCCAAGGCCCGGTCGATGATCGAGCAGTACGCGAACCGGGAATGGTCGTCCAACCGCGACGCCGCCACCGGCTTGTTCCACTTCCAGCCGAGCGGCGGCGGCGCCTACGATCCGGCCGCCCCGGCGCAGACCCTCGAGCAGTCGGCGATGGTCCAGATCTACGCCGCCCTGGCCTGGAAACCCCATGATCTCTGGAGGATTGCATGACCAAGTTGACCGCTCCCTCCTGGTGGGACGTCGACCTGGCCCGCGACGGCCTGCGGCGATCGGCCATGACCGCCGAGATCCGCCTCGGCGGACGGGATGTCATGATCTACGCGGAGCCGTTGCTGAGAACGGACGGCGGCGCCGGCCTGCTGCAGTCCATTCGGATCGAGATCAGCGGCTCGGACACGCCGGCGATCACACACGCGCTGGTACGGACCGAGACCGATGCCGCGGTGCGCTGTGACGTCCTGCCGGCACCGCGCGGGACCGTCCGCCTCCTGGTACCGATGGTGGACGTCGTCACCCGATTGCTCGTGGAGCTGCCGGAACTGGAACCGGGGCGGCAGGTCGATCTGAGGCTCGAACCGCAGCGGCGGTGGACGATCCACCTGGTTCACCAGTCGCATCTCGACATCGGCTACACCGACCTGCAGGGAACGGTGTTCGCACAGGGGCGTACCTACCTCGACACCTGCCTGGAGTTGGCGCGGGCCACCGACGACTGGCCGGACGAGGCCCGGTTCCGGTGGGCCGTGGAGGCGCTGACCTCCTTCGAACGCTGGGCGAAGGCACGACCGGCCACCCAAGTCGAGGAGTTCATCAACCGGGTGCGTGAGGGCCGGTTCGAACTGACCGCGTTGCCGTTCAACCTGCACACCGAAGCATGCTCCACCGATGAGCTGCACGAGCTCCTGCGGCCCGCGGCGCGGGTGCGGGACGCGTACGGCGTGTCGTTCGCCACAGCCATGCAGACCGATGTCCCCGGTCAGGTGGTCGGGCTGCCGGACGCGCTGACATCGTTCGGCGTGCGGTACCTGTCGGTCGCGCACAACTGGGCGGGGCGGGCCGTACCGCATCTGGTGGGCGGCGCGCGCCTGCCGCGGCTGTTCCGCTGGCGGGCCCCGAGCGGTACCAGCGTGCTCGTGTGGCAGACCGACACTCCGCACGGCCTCGCGTACATGGAGGGGGCGTTCCTCGGCTTCCACCAGTCGTACGAGGACGTGGACGACCTGCTGCCGGCGTACCTGACGGCGCTGGCGACCAATCCATATCCGTTCCCAGAGAAGGGCATCCCCGGCTATCCGGTGCTCGGCGCCTCCGTCGACCGCGAACCGTACCCCTGGGACGTGCTGCACCTGCGCGTGCTCGGCACCTTCTCCGACAACGGCCCGCCGCGTTCGCTGGCCGCCGAAACGGTACGACAGTGGAACGAGACATGGGCCTATCCACGGCTCCGCTTGTCCCGCAACGAGGACTTCTTCGCCGACATCGAGGAACGGCTCGGCGACTCGATCGCCACGTTCGACGGTGACTGGACGGACTGGTGGGTCGACGGGATCGGAGCGGGCGCGGAGCCGCTGGCGCTAACGCGGCAGGCGCAGAGCGGTGTCGCGGACGCCCAGACCGTCAGCGCTTTCGCCACCGCGCTGGGTGCTTCGCCAGAGCTCTCGCCGACTCCGGTCTATGAGTCGATCTCCATGTTCAACGAGCACACCTGGGGCGCCTCCGACCCATGGACGCACGGCGACCACGGGCGGCAGTCCGGTGCACGGCAGTGGCACTGGAAATACGCTCAGGCGATCGACGCGTACGACGAAGCCCTGGTGCAGTTGGACACCGCCGCGGCATCGCTTGGGCAGGCGTTGGAGCGGACGCCCGGCTGCCTCGCGACCTTCCACGTGCTGAACACCTGTAGCTGGTCACGCAGCGACGTGGTGCGGGTCTTCCTGCCCGAAAGCACCGTTCCGCGAGATCAGCCGGTCGCCGTCGTTTGCGACGGAAAGCGCCTGCAATTCTCCGAAGAGAAGCCGACCGACGAGGACCACGATGTTCCGGGGCGGTACCTGGCCGTGTTCATCCGGAACGTGCCCGCCATGGGAACCCTGCGACTGGACGTCGTTGCCGCGACGGACTCGGCCGCCGTCGCTCCTACCACGGTGGTCTCAGATCCGACCTTGCTGGAGAATGAGTATCTGGCCGTGCGGGTCGACCTGTCCCAGGCGTGCATCTCCTCCATCGTGGACAAGGCCACCGGCCGGGAACTGGTCCGGCAGGACGCCGTCTTCGGCTTCAACGGCTACATCTACGACCAGTACGCCACCGCCGGCGGATTCAACCACCAGTCAGGCAAGATCGTGGCCGACGACTCGATGCACCTGCTGTCCGCACGCGACGTGGCACCGCCCGCCGCACTCATCTCGCGGCAGTCGTCGGCGACAGAAGAACAGATCGTCTATGAATGCGTGCCGGCCGGGACGACCCGGCTCCGCACCACGCTGCGGCTCGCTCACGGTGTGGCGCGGCTCGACGTGGAGAACCGTCTCGCCAAGTCAGCGACCATGGGCAAGGAGAGCGCGTTCTTCGCCTTCCCGTTCGCGATGAGCTCACCGAAGGTGCGCATGGAGGCGACCGGCGGCGTCACCGGCGACGGGCTTCCCGTCGTCCCCGGCTCGGCCCCTCACATGCGGGCGATCCGCCGATGGGCGACCCTGGAGTCCGCAGATCTCACCGTGGCCTGGGCGACACAGGACGCGCCACTGGTCCAGCACGGCGGGATCGCCCTGCCGTACCTGCCCTACCCGCAGACCGTCCCTCAGCATGAGCCGGGCACGCTCTACTCGTGGGTTCACAACAACATCTGGGACACCAACTTCCCGTCCGAGCAGGCGTTCGACTTCGTGTTCCGCTACAGCGTCGCCGCCTCGCACGAGGTTCAGGGCACGGTACTCGGCATGCGCACCGCAGCGGCCGGCAGCCGTCCCCTGCTCGCCGTGCGAGCCCTCGGCCCGTACGGCGACGGGCCCGCCACGCGATCGCTCCTCACGATCGAGGATCCGCGGGTGCGCATCGTGGGCCTAACTGTTCCCCGTCCGGGAGCGATCCTGATACGACTGCAGTCCTTTGCCGAACAGCCGGTCTCCAGCGATCTGCGGATCGGATTCCCAGTGACCGCGATTCGCTCGGCGACCTACCTCGGCTCCCCGAAAGAGTCCCTGCCCCGGCGATCGGACGGAGCCGTACCAGTCGAGATCCCCGCACTGTCGACCCGCGCCGTACTGATGGAATGCGTGCCGCCCGCACAGTGACCGATGCCCGGTCGGCGTTCCCTCGCTAGGGGCGCCGACCGGCGTAGGTCGGCAAAGGGCCGAGTTGCGTTTGATGCAGCATTGAGCTGGGTCCGCGCAAGCAGATGAGGTACACATCAGAGTGGGCGCCATCCGAACGGCTGGCGCCCACTCTGCGTTCACTACCTGGGAAGATGGCCCTCGAGTATCCGAACGAAAGATAGCGGTAGCCTCAGGCGATGGTTTGGTTCACCGTCGGCCGGCGGACACGGCCTCGGGGAAGATCGGTACTGCGGTTATCGGCGAGATTACGCAGGACCTGGAAGCCGACGTCGGCCAGTAGCGTCGGGAGTTGCCAGTGCCGGATCAGGCTTGACGTGTGACCTTGCCATCACTTGTGACCCTCACGGTGACCACCCCGCCGGCCGGGACTTCGACGCGCGGCCAACCGAGGAACGCCGTGTACCCAAGGGGGCGGGCCGATTGGTGGGCCGTTTCCGCCAGCACCGACACCCGTGCTGCGTAGGCCGTGTTGTTTGTCAAGCGGACTACGGCGGCTTGACGGCTATCGCTGACATATGCCGCCTCGACATGGTCAAAGGGAAAGAGGATTCCTTCCCCAGGCCGGACGTAGATTCCGGGAAGTTCGAGTGTCATCAAGATGCCGTCAGTCTCCGTCCAGGAGTTTCTCGTCTTGATGAACATGCCGACGGCCGCCTTGCCCTCGGAATCGCTGGGCTGGATCCGCTCCATGCTCGAACCGATTAGGTTGTCGGTTGTTATATGTCCCGGCATGTTGACGGCCTCGGCATGGGCATGCTGAATATCTCTGATGAGTTCAGCGTACTTTTTGTTCCCGGTCGCTCGATATAGCTTGAACAGGTGATCTGCGGAGGATGTACACACACCGGGCGCGGCATGCTTGTTTTGGCTGCTTGCCCAAACGGCGCCGGCCATCTTTCCATTCAGTCGTGCGATATCGCTGCCTGCCGGAAACAGAGGATCGTACGCAAGCGTCCAGGACGAGCACAGTGCGGCTTGGACTTTCGCGCGATTCAGCCAATCCCTCTTTCCGGTGTACTGGTACAGCGCCATGAATGACTCCAGGAGGCCAAATGCCGTTTCGCTATCCGCGTCCTGTGAAATATCCCCGCACCCTCCGCCGGTGAATCCACGGGACTTGATGTCGCGCTCATAGTAGAATTCGGCCGCCTCCTCGGCTACCGCCAACCAGTCCGGACGATGGAAGTATTCAGCTGCCAGGGCAAGCCCGGCTGGAGCGATGGCGCCGGCCGTCGAGTTGTAGACGGCGATATCGCCTGTTTCGGGCACGATGTACTGACCGAATTCTCCGTGCTCTCGCCAGGTCCGGGCGAAGGCCGCGGCCAGGCCGCCCGCAGCCAATTCCCAGGATTCCTTGATGGCACCGCCATGCCCTTGTGCCTTCAGGAGCATCAAATGCTTGACCAGCCAGAAGAGTACGTCTCCGTTCTTGCGCACCATCGCCTGCACAGCCGGAAAGTCGGGGTGAGCCTTCTCCGAGATGAGCGCGCCATCTGCATTGATGAAGCCGAAGAAAAATCCGCTTCGCCCCTTCATGCTGGAACAGACGAAGTCAAGCTCCTCGGAGACCCTGCCGCGTTCCGTCGGGTCATTCAGGGCCAACATGGGGTAGGTGTTGATCATGCCACTGACCCAACCCAATTGGAAGTCCTTAGAATTTTCCGGCAGATAGTATCTGCCAGCCTTGGTTTCGGTGAAATTGCCCCGGCAGATGTCGGTGCCAAGCTCCGCGAGCTTGCTCATCGGAAGCAGGTTGCGAGGCATGGTGGGGCCAGTAAGCGACTTCCGCACATCCATGAATTTTTGGAGGACTGCCGGAATTTCGTCAGCATGGAAGGTGAAGACCTGGAAGCGAATCGACACCGCGTCACCGGGGGTCCAGTTCGACGCCCTATCCTCGCTCGGCCGAAAGTCGCCGAAACCGGCCACCTGCTGGCGCACAACGGGCGCCGAAATACGGAATTCGCAGCTTGTCCTGTTCGCGCTCTCTTCAACCGAGAGCCCGCTATTGCCTAGTCGGGTTCCTTGCTCCGTGAGGACGATCCAGCCCTTCCTGAACTTAGGTGAGAAGAAGCTCATCGCCGGGGCGGCAGTACTGCAGGTTTCCAGTTCGATCAGCGAAGGCGTCGCGACATCAGAGGCCAGTCGTGGATTATTCGATATCGTCACTGGCGTCCGAGGATTGTAGTACATGTCGGCCGGATAGTCTGGATTGTATCCATTGCCGATGGTGCGATAGCGATTGCCGTTGTAGACTATTCCGGGAATCATCACATAGTTCGCGGTCTCCCAGTTCTCGAATGGGAAATCGACAGAGATCGCGGTTTGCTCCGCTTCCCCCTTCTCCAGAGTGCATGTCAGGGTGACCTCCCATCCGTTATTATCGGGCACCCGTCGCGTCTCCCGCTTCAGCTGCCACTGCCGCGGCCCGTCGGTCAGCGTGTCGCCGTCAAATTCTTGGACTTGGCGCAGTGTCGTGCCCTCATATTTCCGAATCGACACCTGGAGGGAGCCGTGCAACTCGCGCAGGGAACGGCTCAATTCGGCAGCTTGGCCACCTGCTCCGGCAACCCCTGCGTCGAGCGATTGGGCTCGCGAGATCGTCGGTTCGAGAGCGATCCTCGTGCCGACTCCGGCGGCCGCTAGCAGAAAAAGGCAGTGTCTCCTGTCGATCATCCTGAAACCATCCTCGCGTCTGTGTTCCTGCGGTGGAAGCTTCGGATCGATGCCTGCGCCATGCCACAGCCTGCGAGAGACGCACCCCGAGGATATAGATCTGAAACATCCTCTACTAGATGGGCAAGAGTGTACGCATATGAGGGCGATCGTCAAGACTTTAGATCAGATCAGATCAGTGATCATTGGCTTGAGGCGATAAGTTCGCAACGTTTGACTGTTCGTAGCGTTCGCGCTGGCCAGGCTTGCCGACCCCGTTGGACGGTGCCGTGGGCCTCACCCAGGCTTCCCTGCGTGACGCACGACCTGACCGCAGCGCGGGAGCACGGCATCGTCGACGCTTCCTTCGTGTCCGCACACTCGGACAAGGAGGGCGCCGAGCCGCACTGCAAGGGCTTCGGCCTGGACCCGTTGCTGGTGTTCTGCGGCAACACCGACGAGCACCTGGTGTGCCGCCTGCGCCCGGGCTCGGCAAGCTACCGGGCCCGGTTTCTGATCCGGGACCGGGACGGGAAGTTCCCCGAGGTGTTCGACGCCGTGGTGGCCGATGTGGGGATCGAGGTGGTGCTCATCGGTGTCCGGATGTCCCGGATGAACGCGATCATGGAACGGTGGGTACAGACCTGCCGGCGAGAACTCCTCGACCGCACCTTTGATCTGGAACCAGCGCCACCTCAGTTCACGACGCCACGCCTCTGATCAGTGGAGACTCGTACACAACGTCCGTGGACGCAACCCTGCCGGCGCGGCCTGTCGTCTCTCCATTCGCGGGTCAAGCCCCCGAACCAGACGGACCAGCTCCCACGTACGGCAACACAGCCCTGATATGTCGCCGCTATGAGGAGATTGATCAGATCTATAGTGACGTGAATTTGATCTGATCTATCGTCTTGACGCTGGGGATATTGATCCGCACACTTGATGTAGCCAACCAGGCAAGGATCCCTCCTGAGAGAGGTGATCCGGTTGCGACAGTTGGGCGGTCAACCATCGCTCTTGAGGCGACTCGAGTCCTCGTTTCCCTCAGATGAATCTGAACTATCTGCCCAGCGTCTCCCGAGGAGGCACCAGACGAACGAGGACGGTCCTCCATGCGCCTGCGGCTCGGCCCAGCCCCATCGTGGCCGGCCGCTCCTCGACCGCCACGGCAACAGCCCTTACTCGGTCCGGGCGCATACCCGGAGCGGGCTCGCCGGCAAACACGCTGGGCCGGGAGGAGAACCGGGGCGCGGGACCGAACCACAGCGTCGCCACCGCCGCGATCGAAGTGATGAGCATGGTGGCTCATTTGTGCTCTGAGTCTTGCTTTGTACAGCAACTATCCGTTGTCGGCCCGGGGAACAGGGTCGCAGCTCTGACCACCGTCGACCCGCTGGCGAGGCTGGCCAAGTCCGGTCACGTCCATCCAAACCGCGATATATCACGGGAGCGCGCAGAGTCATGGATGATCTACGAATCGGAGCAATCGGGCTTGGGCTTCGGCGCACTCTCGCCGAAACGGCGCACCGTCCGCCGGGCCAGGGATCGCGAGTCACCGCGGTTGCCGATCTGGACGAGGCCGCCGCGCGGAAGGCCGCCGACTCGTTCGACGGCGCGGCCGCCGAGACCGACTACCGGCAACTACTCAAGCGGACGGACGTGGACGCGGTCCTGGTCGCGACGCCCGATCACACCCATGCCGAGATCGCTATCGATGCCCTGCGTGCGGGCAAGGCCGTCTACCTCGAAAAGCCGATGGCCGTCACGCTCGCCGAGTGCGACGCAATACTCCAGGCCGCCCATGAAACCGGTTCACCGCTGTATGTGGGACACAACATGCGCCACATGCAGTTTGTCCGCCTGATCAGGGAGATCGTGCAACGGGGCGACATCGGACGGCCGCGCAGCGTATGGGTGCGCCACTTCGTCGGCCACGGCGGGGACTTCTTCTTCAAGGACTGGCACGCCGACCGCTCCAAGGTCGGGAGCCTGTTGATGCAGAAGGCCGCCCATGACCTCGACGCCCTGCACTGGATAGTCGGCGGATATGCCGAGACGGTGCAGGCGCTGGGCGACCTGACCATCTACGGCAAACTTCCTCGGCGCCCCACCGGAGCACCGAAGACCGACGGCTGGCTCTCTGGGGCCAATTGGCCGCCGTTGGCGCAGCGCGACCTCAACCCCACGGTCGACGTCGAAGATCTCTCCTTGGTCAACATGCGTCTGGACAACGGCGTGCTGGCCGCCTACCAGCAGTGCCACTACACCCCAGACTACTGGCGCAACTTCACCGTCATCGGCGACGAGGGACGGGTGGAGAACTTTGACGACGGGCCTGGCGGAACGATCAGGGTATGGAACAAGGGACGCCGCAACTACGACGAGCGGGGGGACGCGGAGTATCGCATCCCGGACAGCGTCGGAGGGCACGACGGTGCCGATCTGAAGGCCATCGGGGAATTCGTTGATTTTGTCCGCAGCGGGGTTCCCACCACCACCTCCCCGATCGCGGCCCGGATGGCGGTCGCGGCCGGCGAGCTTGCGACCCGCTCCCTCAGAGGAGGGGGAGTACCGCTCGCGGTCCCGGCGCCGGACCCGATGCTGCTCGACTACTTCGACAACGGCCAGTCGCGGGCGGCCAGCCCGGCGGCCCGCTGAGAACGGGAGTGGATACCACCATGACGACCGCGGACCGCTTCAACCTGGCTGGGAAGGTTGCACTGATCACCGGAGCCGCCGGAGGCATCGGGCGTGTGACAGCCGCGCGGCTGGCCGACGAAGGCGCCTCGGTGGTCGTGACCGACATCGACGAGCAAGCGTGCAACGAACTCACCGATGAACTGACAGCGCAAGGGCACAGGGCACTGGGCACCGCACTAGACGTCACCGACAAGGACAGCGCCGACGCGGCGGTCGCGACCGCCGCGAGCACCCTCGGGCATGTCGACCTGCTCATCAACAACGCGATTGTGGCGTGCCCGGTTCCGCAGAAGCTGCACGAGGCGCCGATCAGCCTCTGGAACACCGACCTCGACGTGATCGTCAAGGGGGCGGTGCACTGCTGCCAGGCGGTCCTCCCCTCGATGATGGAAAGGCGCGCCGGAGCGATCGTCAACGTCGTCTCGGTCAACGCCTTTGCCTTCTACGGGCATCCGTCCTACAGCGCGGCCAAGGCGGCACTGGTGTCGTTCACCCGCAGCCTTGCCGTCGAGTACGGCCCCTTCGGGATTCGCGCCAACGCGGTCAATCCGGGCACGATCCGCACACCCGCCTGGGCCGAGCAGGAAGCCAAAGATCCCGCGGTCTTCGACGCGCTCACCCAGTGGTATCCACTCGGGCGGATCGGGTCCCCCGAGGACGTCGCGGCAGCCATCTGCTTCCTCGCCTCCGGCAGCGCCAGTTGGATCACCGGCTCGGTGCTGACGGTCGACGGAGGGCTGACCGCGGGAAACTCCGTGATGGCACGTTCTGTCGAAGGAAACTGACCGCAGATACCGATGCCGGCACGCCGAAGTGACCGGTTCCCCCCACTCAGCGATTAGGACTCAATGGTCATGCGTGTCATGCATCTTGTGCAGTGCGGGCCGACCACCGGAGGGACGGTCAGCCATGTCGCCACCCAGGTCACCCATCAGATCCGCCGGGGACTGCGGGTGGGGGTGGTCGCCGCCAGCGAGGGTGTCCTCACCGAGCGGTGCCGCGAGGCCGGCGCCGATGTCTTCGTCGATCCGACACTGCTGCCAACGGGTGCGGACCCCGCTGAGGCCAACGACCCTCAGGCCCTTCACGAACGAGGGTCCCAATGGCGCCCCGACCTCATCCACGCACACCTGATGCACGCCGGATTCCGCGGCCACGAGCTGGCCTCCGCCCTCGAGGTTCCCCTGCTCTACACCCAACACATGTACGACCCCATCGATCCATTCCTCCGCGCCGCCTCGGCCGCGAATGCGCAGTTCCCGGTCATCACGGTCGTCAAGTTCGCCGAGGAGACCATCGGCAAGTTCTTCGGCGATGCGGCGCGCGTACGCCACGTGCCCAACGGAGTAGACATCCCCGAACCATCGGGATTCGAGCTGAACAGCTCATCAAGCCCGAACCTCCTGTACTGCGGACGGCTTTCGCCGGAGAAGGGCGCCGACACCGCCGTACTCGCGTTCGAGCTAATCCTCCGCTCCACGCCCGATGCACAGCTCCACATCATCGGAACCGGCCCCGACGAGTCACTTCTCCGCAGAATGGTCTCGGCACTCGGCCTCGCCGGCAGCGTCCACTTCTACGGCAGCGTGTCAGGGGCGCTGACCACGCAGCTCGGGGCCGACGTGCTCCTGGTGCCCTCGCGGGCCGATGCGGCCAACCTGGTCGTGCTCGAGGCAATGGCGTCGAACATCCCCATCGTGGCGACTAACGTCGGTGGCATCCCGGAGCTGATCCGCAAGGACATCGATGGGCTGATCGTGGCTCCGGACGACCGGCAGGACCTGGCCGAGGCCACCCTGGGCATCCTTACGCGGCCGGACCACACGGCACGGCTCAGAACCAGTGCACACGACCGGTATCGCACGCTGTACACCGCCGACCTGATGGTGCAGCGCACCTGTGCCGTATACGAGGACACGCTCCGTGAACCGCGTCGGTGACAGGAGGCCAACGGAGGCAGATGCCGCCCCGGGACGCCCAGGAGAGTGCCGCACCGGTTCCGGGACCGGCGAGAACGGGCAGGCTCTGACGGTGCGGCTGGTGTGGCAGTCCGCCGCGCTGGTCCTCCTGCTCGCCTCCACCTGGGTGATCGTGGACGTGTCACTGCGCGGGGCGAGCACCCCCGTAGTCTCGGCGGGCCGCACCGGATTCACCGTCCTCGGCCTCATAGCGCTCACACGATGGTCGACCCGCCGCACCACTCCCACCGCGCAGAAGCACTCCACCGAGACTGCCTCGTCCCACTACCGGTGGTGGCAGGTCGCCGTCCTGGCGCTGACCGGGGTGACCGCCTACACGGTGCTGTCGACGGTGGCCATCGACCTCGCCGGTCCCGCGCTGCCCGCCCTGGCCCTGTCGCTCACCCCGGCCGTCGTGCTGTGCGCCGAAGCGATCATGACGCGCCGACGGCCCCGGACACGCACCATCGCCGGCACGGCCGCCGCGGTCGCCGGGGCCGTGCTCTATGCGCTGCCCCGACTCGCGGGCCAACCCGGACACGACACTGCCCTCGGGACGGTGACCGCCGCGGCCGCCATGCTGTCTATGGCGTTCTACGGGATCTACTTCGAGCGGGTCAACCGCGGCTACCGAGGCCCGATGGCGCCGCGCATCCTGCCGATCTTCGCGGTCGGCACGGCCCCGCTCGCCGCCTGGTCCCTGGCGGTCGGCGGAGCAGTCCGGCCGACGACGATCGGGATGCTCGCCCTGCTCGGCATCGCCATCTACGTACCGGCCTACCTCCTACAGCACCGCATCCTGCTGGTCGCCGGGCCGTCCTACGCTGCGCTCCTCGGCCTCGCCGTACCCCCGCTGGTCGGCGTCACCTCCGCACTGCTGCACCTGGCCGGCGCCCCCGCCGCCGAGCAGCTCACCGCCATGGCACTCACCCTGGCCGGGATGGCCCTCGTCATCCGCGGCAAACTCGCGAACCCCGAGACCGCCACACGAGACCGAGCCGACAACGCGCAAGTTCGATAGGGATATGACGGCACCATGTTCCCGCGGGAACACCGAGCGGGGACCCGGTCGGATCGAAACGGTTCCACCAGGGTCGAAGCAGAATCCGCTCTCACTGATCCTCATATTCGTGCAGTGCAGGCGTGTAGCGGCTCGAGTTCCAGGCCGGCACGAACCCGCACCTCTTGATCCGCGGGTTCGGGCGAGAGGAGGCACCTCAGGAGCCGAGACGCCGAACCGGCGCTGCCACAGATGCTTCCTGGCATGCCCGACGCAGACGTCGACGCGATACTCGCCGCACTGCAGACGCTCAACCTCCCTCCGAGTTCCTCCCGGCTGTGCCGGGGATACAACCAGGCGCCTCGTGGCGCACTACGAGCACCCATCGAGCGTCCAAGATCGCAGATGACCACACAACTACCGATCGCAGACCGTGACGCGCCCGCCCGAGCGTGTCACGCTCGGAAGAGCTGCGCGGCGAACTGCTCCAACCGCGACCGGACCACGGCGACCTCAGCGACCTCACACAAGATCATCGCCACCGAGATCACAAACGTGACAAAGCGCTATTAGTCCGACGTCGATCCCGGTCTTGCTTGAGCCACACAGATGGTTCGGCTGGGCATCTGCCGATCCGCGGCCACTGGACACCGGCGGTCCCGACCTGATCAGATGCACCATCTTGCGGCGGAACTCTGGGGATTGGGATAGCCCCTGGACGCCTGTGCCTCTCTCGGTGATCGGAGGCATCAGGATTCCAGTGATGCGACGCCGTTGAAGCCGGGACCCAGCACCGCGATCAGCATTAAGTTTTAGATCTATTTGCCGGTTATCCCCCAGCAACGTCGCAGCCGTGATCCAGTTGTGCCGGCAGCTAGAGGGGCTTCCGCTGGCGGTGGAACTGGCGGCGGTGCGGATGCGGGTCATGACCGCGCAGCAGCTGCTCGTCCGTCTTGATGATCGGTTTCGTCTGCTACGCACCCAGAGCCCGGTCGCCGTCGATCGCCAGAAAACGCTCCAGGCATTGATCGACTGGAGCTATGAGCTGTGCTCACCCCAAGAGCGCGCGTTGTGGCAGCGGCTGTCCGTCTTCGCCGGTGGTTGCACACTCGACGCGGCCGAACGAGTCTGTGTCGGGGATCCGATCGCCCCCGAAGACACGCTGGACGCCATGACCGGCCTGGTACTCAAGTCCATCATGCGGCACGAACTGCATGACGGCGTCGACCGCTATGCGATGCTCGAGACACTGCGGCAGTACGGCCGGGACCGGCTGGCGGCCTCCGGGCAAGAGCGGCGGCTGCGGCGCCGACACGGCGAGTGGTGCCGTGGCCTGGCGTTGCGGGCTGAGGCTGAATGGTTCGGTGAGCAGCAGTTGGACTGGGCATTTCGTTTGCGCTCCGAGCAACCTAATCTTTCCGCGGCGCTGGAGTTCTGCCAGGACGAGCCTGGTGAGGCGTCGACGGCACTGGAGATCGCCGCAGCGCTGTGGAGCCACCGGATGTCGTGGCGATCACCGAGCGAGGGCCATCAGCGGCTGGCGCGAGCGCTCGCGCTCGCCCGGTCGCCCGGTGCCGTTCGGGCCAAAGCGCTGTGAGTGGACGTCTGGCTCTTGCTTTTGCTGGGTGATCCCGACGCCGCAGCCCCGCTCCTCGAAGAGTGCTATTCGCTCTGCCGTCGTTTCGGCGACGAAGGGCAGCTGGCCTGCGCGGTCCAGATCCGTGGTTTCGCGGCTCTCCTGGCCGGTGATTTCGACAGCGCAACCGACCTGTTGCGGGACGCCTTGACACGGCACCGGCAGATCGGACAGGCCGACCGTGCCTGGATCACCTTGTTCCAGCTGGCGATGGCGGCCGTCTTCAACGATGACCCCGGCGCCTCCGCCCTCTGCGAGCAATGCGTAAGCATCTGCGAGCGCGAGAAGCTGCCGTGGTTGCGGTCGTATGCGCTGTGGGTTTCCGGACTGGACGAATGGCGGCAGGGTCATCCCGCCGCCGCCAAGATGATGATTCGCGAAGCGATCAAGTTCAAGGCGGCCCACAACGATCACCTCGGTATCGCGCAGTGTCTGGAGGCCCTGGCCTGGATCACGTGCGACGCAGAGCGGCATACACTCTCACAACCATTGGAAATATGGCGAAGCTACTGAAGGGAAGGCTGTTCCTTTGGGCGGTCATGCGGAACCGACGGCTCATCAAGGCGGCGACACCAATAGCGGAATGACATCATGGACTCCGGATCTCGAAACAGCGCAGGAATTCTCTAAAGATGAAGGCTTCGGCTCACGGCCGAATCTTGTGCTCAGGGTCCCGTATGACTCTATTCCTCAAGAGCGGATGGTTGTGGCCGGGAATAGAGGGCTCGAGGAGTATGAAATCCAAGTATGGGGCCCCGTAGCAGGCTGCGAGGTTAGCTGCAACGGTGGACCATTCAGGGCACCATAGCAAACTAATTCCGGAATGAAATGAGGAGCAAAATGCCGCAAAATCCCGATGGTCTGGCGTCGCGGGCAGACGCCTTCGGGCGCTACGCGCTACCTGGCAATCGGTACAAAAAGCTGCTGGGCGGAAACTTTATGCAGCTTCAGCAGGGGGAGCGCGAAGAGTTCGGGAAGGCGCTCGCATGCGATGCGCGATCTATACCCAGCGAAAAGCTAGATGAGCTTTTTGCTGGAGACTGGAGGGAGCGCCTAACGGCGGCTTGGCTGGTAGGCTTTGCGGAGCGCATTGAGTTCCGACCCGTAATTGCGCGTCTCATATTGGAAGGCGAACGGTTCGCGGGAAAAGGATACTCCTTTGCGCTTGCTCGCTTCGGCGAAATCGCCGATGCTGAGATTTTGGATCGGTACCTGTGTGAATACCTACCTCATCTTGGCCATGTCCTGGCGCAACCATGGGCGTTGGGAGCGCTAATGCTAATAGATTCTAAGTTGCATGCGAACTATTCAACAAAATTTACTCGCCCTGGCGGCTTGTGGGAAAATTGGGTTCAAGGCGGCGAAGCGATTTCCTACACCCCTAATGGAATGATGGAGATTATCCGGTCGTGGTGCGAATTTGCAGACGGGTGCAACACGCTAATTTAATGAGTGTTTCTGAATTGGTGCTCTTTCGCCGCGTGCAAGCCTCGCAGCTCTGTAAGGCGTGGATGGTTTTGGCGAATTGATCTGTGGTGCGATAGCAGCGAAGCTTGGCCGGGATCCTCCAGCTCTTCAACCGTGCGTTCGCTCGTTCGCCTGGTCTCTGAGGATGGCGCGGTTGTCCGATCATCGGGAACTCGGAACTGGTGGCTTCTCGCTGCTGGCCCGAGCAGGGCGACACCGGTCCGCGAAACGGCGGCACCCAGCAACCGAGCGGCCTAGGCAGAACGTAGGCACAGGGCGGGCGCAGGCATCTGCCAATCGATCGCCTATGAAGCGCCCAAGCCGCTGTGGCCCCCGATCGGCCACGGCCGACGATCCCGTCTTGAAGAAGCCGCGCATACGCTTCACCAAGCGTCTGACATGCAGCTTTCCAAATGTCTTTATTCGTACGCGCGCCGCCACCTGAAGCTTCAAAGCTGCGGATTAAAAGTCCACAGCTCCGCCAAAATGGCGGTACCGTACCGTGTTCCGCACTGCCGGTACGTGCCGTTTGGTCCGCGTTCGCCGTACCAACTCCGGTGGATGAGCCCGATGCCGTACCGGGTGCTGCCGGACCGTGCCGCGACATACGAGCAAACGAGGAGCAAACAGCCCCAGACCTCGCGTCCGCTGACTTCTCTACCCCGAGGGGCCGAGCCCTGCTCGCTAAAGAGCCGACACTTGCTCGCACGCCATCGCCAGGGACCCGCCAGTGTTTCATGTGTCCGGGGTAGATCGCGAAAGGCCCGCGCGGTGGATCGCGCGGGCCTGGTCGACGACGTGACAGCGGGCTTGGTTGCTCGGCGCTGCGAGGCCCGCTCGTGCTGCGATGGCCGCCTCGTCGGCCGGGGTGGTGATCGGGCGCGGGGCTAGGTCCTGTCTGACAATTCGGTGTGGCGGAGCCACAAGATGAGATGGCCAGCAGTAGCCCTGCCCGGTAGCGGCTGGCCAGCTTGTCGAACCGAGCGGCGATGGCGCGGAACTGTTTGAGCTTGTTGAAGCAGCGTTCGACCACGTTCCGGCGTTTGTAGGCCTCGGCGTCGAAGGCGGGCGGTCGGCCGCCGGCTGAGCCTTTGCGGGCTCGGTTGGCGATCTGGTCGTCGCGTTCGGGGAT
>NZ_JBFAJC010000077.1:0-48199 GCF_040655075.1 Actinoallomurus sp. NPDC050550
CGAACGCTGCTTCAACAAGCTCAAACAGTTCCGCGCCATCGCCGCTCGGTTCGACAAGCTGGCCAGCCGCTACCGGGCAGGGCTACTGCTGGCCAGTCTCATCTTGTGGCTCCGCCACACCGAATTGTCAGACAGGACCTAGTACAACATGGGGCGGCGGGATGCGTGGGCAGATGATGGATCCGCGTGCGGTGGGGGAGCGGAGCTCTCTGCCGTCTGCGGTCAGCCAGTGAACTTCGGCTGTTTCGTCACCGGGGATGCCGCAGGAGCCTCACTTGCCGGGGAAGACGTGGTGTCGCTCGGTGACGGCTCCGGATCGCTGTCCGATGGAGACGGCTCAGGAGAGTCCGCGGTCGGCGTCGGCGTCGGAGTCGGGGTCGGCTGCGGGCAGTCCTTCCCGGCGATACTTCCCTGCACATGCGCGTACTGGGAGTCCTCGACCATCCGCTCGCAGTACGTCCGATACACCCACCGCCACGGGTTGATCCCGGTCGTGGTCGCGGCCTTGTCGAAGTAATGCAGCGGCCATTGACCGGTCGAGGGGTCGGCGGTGCCGTCGTACTGCTCGCCATCGACGCAGTGAGGCGCGGTCGTGCTCGTCACCGTGTAGTCGCCGCTGCCGTTGAACCGGCCTTTCACCTTGTTCACGATCGTGTCGCCGGAGTCGGATTTCGTTCCCGGTACGGTCGTGAAGTGCCCGGCGTCGCGGATGTGCACCGTCCACGTGCCGTCGGTGCTGCCCGGCGCGAACGTGGTCGTCCGCGTGAATGCGTCGAGAGCCCACGGCGGTGAGGAGTTCTCGGGGTGGTTCGTGAAGGTGGCGGTGCAGGTCGGCAGCTTGCCGCTGGTGTACGCGTAGGCGACGGCCGGCACGGCGAAAGCCCCCGCGGCAACCGCCGTGGAAACGGCGAGAAGTCTCCTCATGGAAACTATGACGCTTGGCAGGCACTGGGAGATCGCAGGGTGTCCTGTTCAGGACACGCATGACTGCGGGTCACAATCCTGTTCAGGTGCCCGCGCGTGGGCCACGATCGTGGTCAGGTCGCGGAACGCCTGTGCGCTCATCAGCGCGAACCGGAATCCTCGCCCGCGCTCGCTCACGACCGGACAGCCATTGAACTCCACCGACTTCAGTTGGTCCGCGGCGCTCCTGCCCGGGATCGCCTGAGACCGACGACGGCACTCGCACGGACGCCGTTCACGGGATCTGTGGCCGCCCTTCACCCTGAAGTAATCCCTTATCGGCACTGTGCCGCAGGAAGCCCAACCGGTAAGAGGAGTTCGGCGTGCGTGAAGACCAGTCCGACGGAATCACTCGGCGTAGGCTCTTGGGAACGGCGACCACGGCGGCGGCTGGGGCTGCGGGACTGTCGCTGCTGCCAGGATCGATGAAGAAGGCGCTCGCGGCGCCCGAACAGCGGCTGCGATCGCTCGACCAGATCGAGCACGTCTTGATCCTGATGCAAGAGAACCGTTCGTTCGACCACTATTTCGGCACGCTCAAAGGCGTACGCGGTTTCGATGATCCGAGGGCGATCACTCTGTCGACCGGGCGATCGGTCTTCCACCAGCCCGATCCCGAGCACCCTGACGGCTACCTGCTGCCGTTCCACAACGACACGAAGACGACCAACGCCATCAAGGCCTACGGCACCGACCATTCGTGGAAGGCCCAGCACCTGTCGTGGAACAACGGCCGGATGGACAACTGGGTGCCGACGCATCGCGCCGCGGACGGCGAGGTTCGAGGTCCGTTCACGATGGGTTACTACACGCGTGATGACCTGCCGTTTCACTATGCGCTGGCCGACGCGTTCACCGTCTGCGACAACTATTTCTGCTCGGTGTTCGGCCCGACGCACCCGAACCGAGTGATGGCGATCAGCGGCACCATCGACCCCGATGGCAAGCTCGGTGGCCCGGTTGTGGACAATCACTCCAAGTCGTTCCGGTGGACCACCTACCCCGAGCGGCTCCAGGCGGCCGGGATCAGTTGGCGCTACTGCACCGCCTACCCGCCGGACACCGACCTCGGCTGGTTCAAGGCATTCCAGGACGCCAAATCAGGCGACACCAGGAGCACGGCCACCGACCGCACACCCACTGACGCCGCAACCTGACCGAGCCAGCTCCTCAGAACATTCGTGCCCAGAAGCCACAGTGGTGCTCGATGTCCGGATCCACGGGCGTGATGCCATCTTTTCCGGGCATGAACGCCTGCGCGCGTATCGGCCGATCAAGGCTGATTCGTGGCCAGCGCGGTGACCGGCTGGTGTTCGGGTCGCCGGTGGCGGCGAACCGGGTCCAGTAGCCGGTCATCGCGGCGGCAAGTTCGCGCTGTTCCGGGGTCAGCCGGTCGGCCTCGGCGGGGTCGAACAGGTAGGTCAGGTCGGAACCGTGGTAGGCGCCCGGCGGCATCCAGTCGGGGAACGGGTAGATGCGCGGGGCGTCAGGGTCGGCGAACTCGTAGCCGAAGACGGGTACGGCTCGCGCGAAGAGGCGCTCATCGGTCAGCGTGGGGCAGGCGAATATCCGGTCGGTGAGGAGGGCGGCCCAGGCCAGGCTCGGTGAGGGGTACCGGCCCGGCGGGTACTGGGCCGCGACCTTGCCCGCGTTCGTGCCGAACGCTCGGACCACCAGTGCGGTGTACTCGGCGGTGGTGATCGGCCTGGGCAGGGTGAGCGCGGCGAGCAGTCGCGCTTCGTCGCGGGTGTGCCCCTCCAGTACGGGCATCCGGTGGAAGTGGCCTGCGCGCAGCGCCTGGTCCGGGCTGACCGGCAGAATCGGCGTGTCGTAGGCCGGCCCCCAGGTGGCGTTCTTGGTGGCTTTCAGCAGGTCGGCCGGCTGGATCCGGCGCATGCAGGCGAGCGCGGTGGCCTTGTCCACGCAGCCAAGGCGCTCGGCGAGGGCAGTACCGCTCTTCTCGGCGTCCGTACGGCGAGTCCAGATCGAGGTGGCGGTGACCTGACCCGGACCGAGCGGGGGCGTGCTCGTGGTGCACGCGCCACTTTGCAGGATCGCCCGGTGGAACAGGCCCGCGGACTGGGCTGAGGTGAGGTGCGCGCAAATGCTCAGCGCGCCGGCGGACTGGCCGAAGAGGGTGACGTTGCGCGCGTCGCCACCGAACGCCGAAGCGTTGCGGTGTACCCAGTCCAGGGCCGCGCGCTGATCCAGCAACCCGAAGGTCGCCGAGGAGCCCAGCCCCGGGTAGCCCCAGAATCCCAGCGCCCCGAGCCGGTAGTTGAGGGTGACCACGACAACGTTCCCGCCGGTGACGAGTCGCTGTGGTCGGTAGGCACCGCCAGAACCGGTGGCGAACGATCCGCCGTGCAGCCAGACCATGACCGGCCACGGCCGGTGGGGCCCGGTGGCGCGGGGGGTGGTGACGTTGAGGTAGAGGCAGTCCTCACTGCCCGGATCGGCGGGATCCCTTCCGGCGAGCGCGGTCTGCGGGCAGCGCGGGGCGGGCCTGCTCGCGTCTTTGACCTGTGCCCAGGGCCGGGGAGGGATCGGTGGCCGCCAGCGCAGCTCACCCACTGGCGGCGCCGCGTACGGGACGGCGTAGAAGGCGCGGTATCCGTCGGCGAGGACACCGCGCACCGGCCCGGAGCCCGTCTGCACAAGGGACTCATCCCCCGGCATGGTCGCGGTTTCGGCGGGCCTCGCCCCGAAGACGCCCGCCGGCCCGAGCCACCCGCAGACCGCCATGACCAGCAGCCTTCGCGACCAGCACCTTGGCTCCATCATCCTCGCCTCACCCCCGCCTAGCCGACCTGCAACCAGGTACGCTCCGCCGAGTGTGGACCACCCGACCCGAGCCGGGACACCCTCAAATCTCGGGATGGCCACCGGTAACTCGGTCGCGGTAAGGCATCCCCTGCGAGACACTCGCCTCGTGGGAGATGTTCTGTTCCGACTGGGAGAATCGCTTCGCGCCGGAGCCCGGCCGGGCCTCAGCCCCGACGAGTTAGGCGAGTTCCTGTCCCAGACCATCGCGGCGGTGGTGCCGCACGATTCCTTCAACCTCAATGGGATGAATCCGGCGACCGGCATCGCCTCCCTCGGCTTCTGGCATCGGGCGGACCCCGCGCTCCGCCTGGCCCAGCGGCTCAACCTGCACTTCGGCGAGGACCCGTACAGTCCCGATGAGCTGGCCCGCTTCAGTACGCCCATCGGCGTGATCAGCCCTTCCGCGCCGGCAACCCTGGCGCAGAGGGTTCTCTCAGCGCACGGAGTAGGCAGCGAACTGCGGATGCTCCTGCGCGATGGGCGCGGCGTGTGGGGCATGATCTCGCTGCTACGGGAAGAAGGCGGCCGCCCTTTCGGGGCCGGTGACGAGCGGGCGCTGCTGCGACTGGCCCAGCCGCTCATCGCGGTCGTGCGCGGGCACGCGACGGCCATCCCCCCACAGGGGGCCAGGCCCGACCTGGCACCGGGGATCATCATGGTGGGCGCCGACCATGCCGTACGGGCGGTCAGCCCACAGGCACGAGCATGGCTGCGCGAACTACGGCTGCCCGCAGCGATCTCCGGCGAGTGGGCCGCCACCGCGATCGCCAGCGAGGTATCACTCGCCGCCCGCAATTCTCACCCTGGGCGGCCACTCCCGGTCGCCTGCATGCCCGCGTCCTACGCCGGGCGCTGGGTGGCGATCCACGCACAACCCCTGACCGACGACGGCACCGGCGACGTCGCCGTGGTCATCCAGGCGGCTACCGGCGGACTGCTGCTGCCCGCGTTCACAGCCTGGTACTCCATCACCTCCCGCGAACGCACCATCCTTGAAAAGCTCTGCGAGGGAACCGCCCCCAAACAGATCGCCCGCGGCCTCGGGATCTCCCTCTACACCGTCAACGACCACCTGAAATCGTTGTTCCGCAAAACCAATACCAGCGGACGCGACGAGCTCACCGCAGCCATCACGGGATGACGACCTGCGTGATCAGCCGAGATAGCTCATGACGTGCTTGACACGGGTGTACTCCTCGAAGCTGTAGGCCGACAGGTCCTTGCCGTACCCGGAATGCTTGAAGCCGCCGTGTGGCATTTCGGCGATGAGCGGAATATGGGTGTTGATCCACACGCAGCCGAAGTCGAGTCGTCGCGATACCCTCAGCGCTCGTGCGTGGTCACGGGTCCACACGCTTGAGGCCAGCCCGTACTCGACGGCGTTGGCCCACGCGACGGCCGTGTCCTCGTCGTCGAAGCGTTGCACGGTGATGACAGGTCCGAAGATCTCGTCGGTCACGAGTTCGTCGCCCTGCCGGAGTCCGGAGATGACGGTCGGGGCGAAGAAGTAGCCGGTGTCGCCGACTCGGGAGCCTCCCGCCAGGACCTTCGCGTGATCGGGGGCGCGGTCGAGGAAGCCGCTGACCCTGGCCAACTGGCCGGCGTTGTTGAGCGGGCCGTAGTAGGCCGCCGGGTCGTCCGGACCTGCCGTGATGGTCGCGGCGGCCTTCTCGGCGAGCGCCGCCGCCAGTTCGTCATGAACGGCGGGTGCGGCGAGCACGCGGGTGGCCGCGGTGCAGTCCTGCCCTGCGTTGAAGTATCCGGCGCCGGCGATGCCCTCGGCCGCCTTTTCGATGTCGGCGTCGTCGAAGACGATGACCGGGGCCTTGCCGCCGAGTTCGAGGTGGAGCCGTTTGAGGTCCTGCGAGCCGGCCCGGGCGACTTCGATGCCCGCCCGCGTGGAGCCGGTGAGCGAGATCAAGCGCGGGGTCGGGTGCTCGACGATCGTGCGGCCGGTGCCGCGGTCTCCGGTGATCACGTTGAACACGCCGGGGGGTAGGAACTCGGCGGCGATCTCGGCGATCATCAGCGTCGACACCGGAGTGGTGTCGGACGGTTTGAGCACGATGGTGTTGCCGGCGGCCAGCGCCGGTCCGATCTTCCACGCAGCCATCGCCATGGGGTAGTTCCACGGGGTGATCTGGCCGACCGGTCCGATCGGCTCGCGGCGGATCCAGGAGGTGTGGTCCGCCAGGTACTCTCCCGCGGCTCTGCCTTCGAGGTTGCGGGCGGCGCCGGCGAAGAAGCGGAGCGCGTCCAGTACCTGGAAGATCTCCTCATCCATGGTGGCCTGAACGGGCTTGCCGCAGTTCTCCACCTCGGCGGCCACGAGTTCGGCCGCGCGATCCTCGATGGCGTCGGCGAGTTTGGTCAGCGCGATCTGCCGCTCCGCCGGCGTGGTGTCGCGCCACCCGTTCTCGAAGGCGGCGGCCGCGACGGCGAACGCGGCGTCGACGTCGGCGCGCCCCGACAGCGCCGCCTCGGCGAACACCTCACCCGTGGCGGGGTTGATGAGCCCGGTCGTACGGCCGTCGGCCGCGTCGACGTAGGCGCCGTTGACGAAGTTCCGCAGGCGGCGGGTCTGAACAGGCAACGGATCTTCTCCTCTGTTGTCGTATCCAACGGCAACGAATCTAGTTGTGATCAGCCATGAATGCAACGAATATCGTTGACCGAGTCGAGGTTTGGTGTGCACACTGCTGCTACCTACGTGAGATGAACAGGGGTAACCATGACGCTGCATCAGACCGCCACCGAACAGTCGCAGCGGGCGGCGCGAGACCATCTCTGGCTGCACTTCAGCAAGATGGGCGAGTACGGGCCCGAGTCGCCGGTGCCCGTGATCGTGCGCGGTGAAGGCGCCTACGTCTATGACGCGAACGGCAAGCGTTACCTCGACGCGCTCGCCGGCCTGTTCACGAACCAGGTCGGTCACGGCCGTGCCGAACTCGCCGAGGCCGCCGCCAAGCAGGCGGCCGAACTGGCGTTCTTCCCACTCTGGTCCTACGCCCACCCGAACGCGATCGAGCTGGCGGAGCGCCTCGCCGGTCTCGCCCCCGGCGACCTCAACCGGGTCTTCTTCACCTCAGGGGGAGGCGAGGCGGTGGAGTCGGCCTGGAAGCTCGCCAAGCAGTACTTCAAACTGGTGGGCAAGCCGACGAAGCACAAGGTCATCAGCCGTGCGGTCGCCTACCACGGCACCACGCAGGGAGCTTTGTCGATCACCGGGCTGCCCGCGCTGAAGGCGCCCTTCGAGCCGCTGGTCCCGAGCACGTTCCGCGTCCCCAACACCAATATCTACCGTGCGCCCGTCTTCGGTGACGACCCGGAGGCGTTCGGCCGGTGGGCCGCGGATCAGATCGGCGTCGCGATCGAGCAGGAGGGGCCCGACACCGTGGCGGCGGTGTTCCTGGAGCCGGTCCAGAACGCGGGCGGTTGTTTCCCGCCACCGCCCGGATACTTCGAACGGGTGCGGCAGATCTGCGACGAGCACGACGTCTTGTTCGTCTCCGATGAGGTGATCTGCGCCTTCGGCAGGCTCGGTCACACCTTCGGCGCCGAACGCTACGGGTACCAGCCCGACATCATCACCTGCGCCAAGGGCATCACCTCGGGCTACGCGCCGCTCGGCGCGATGATCGCCAGCGACCGGCTGGCCGAGCCGTTCCTGCGCGACGGCACCATGTTCGCGCACGGCTACACCTTCGGCGGGCACCCGGTGTCGACGGCCGTCGCGCTGGCCAACCTCGATCTCATCGAACGCGAGGGCGTCTACGAGCACGTCCGCGCGCACGAGGCGGCCTTCCGGGCCACCCTTGAGAAGCTGCTGGACCTGCCCATCGTCGGCGACGTGCGCGGAGACGGCTACTTCTACGGCATCGAACTGGTCAAGGACAAGGCCACGCGGGAGAGCTTCGACGACGACGAGAGCGAACGCCTGCTTCGCGGCTTCCTCTCCCACGCGCTCCTCGACGCCGGCCTGTACTGCCGGGCCGATGACCGTGGAGACCCGGTCGTGCAACTCTCGCCGCCACTGATCTGTGATCAGGCGCATTTCGACGAGATGGAGCAGATCCTGCGCGCGACCCTGACCGAGGCGTGGAAGCGGATCTGAGCAGAGCCGCAAGCGTCCGAGCGTGCTCCGCGCCACGTCCACGGGCGCGCTCGACGCGGGTTCCGCGACACTAGGATTCCCCCATGTCAGCCCAGTCGGCATCGAACGAACGCGGCGGCGAGCTGGACGCCGTCTCCAAGGCGATCATCGAGCAACTGCAGCAGGACGGTCGTCGTCCGTACGGTGCGATCGGCAAGGTCGTCGGACTGTCAGAGGCCGCGGTCCGGCAGCGGGTTCAACGGCTCGTCGGCAGCGGCGTCATCCAGATCGTGGCGGTGACCGACCCGAAGGAGGTCGGCTTCACGCGACAGGCCATGATCGGGATCAAAACGGCCGGAGACCCGGGGCCCGTCGCCGACGCACTCGCCGCGATGGACGAGGTCGACTACGTCGTCATCACCGCCGGCTCCTTCGACCTCATCGCGGAGGTCGTCTGCGAGTCCGACGAACGTCTTCTCGCACTGGTGACCAAGAACATCCGTGGTATCGACGGTGTGGTCAGCACCGAGACCTTCGTCTATCTCAAGTTGCGCAAGCAGACCTACGCCTGGGGCGTGCGCTGAACCACGCGCGGCGGCGCGTCGTGGCCTGCGCGTTGCGCGATCACCGCGACCGCGACCGCGCCGCCCCTCGGCGAGCACCCGGCCATGACCGAGGCCACAACGGCCGGTTGGTCTTCGCCGCTGTGGTCAGGAGTCGAAGCCGAGGCCGAACCGGTCGAGTGCGCGCAGCCAGAGGTTGCGGCGTCCGCCGTGGCGGTCGGCGCGGTCGAGCGACCGGGTGGTGATCTCGATGGCGGCCCACCGCAGAGGTTCCGGTGGGAAGGGCAACGGCTTGCTCCGCACCATCTTCAGCGCGGTCCGCTCGGTGGGCTCGCCTGCGAGCAGGTCGAGCATGACCTCCGCCCCGAAGCGGGTGGCACCGACGCCGAGGCCGGTGAAACCGGCCGCGTAGGCCACCCGGCCTTGGTGGGTGGTGTCGAAGAACGCGCAGAACCGGCTGCAGGTGTCGATCGCCCCGCCCCATGCGTGGGTGAACCGCACGTCCTCGAGCTGCGGGAAGGTACGGAAGAAGTTGCGCGCCAGGGTGCGGAAGGTGGCGGGCCGCTGGTCGAGTTCGGTGGCCAGCCGGCTGCCGTAGTGGTAGACGGCGTCGTAGCCACCCCAGAGAATGCGGTTGTCGGCGGTGAGCCGGAAGTAGTGGAACTTGTTGGCGCTGTCGCTGAGTCCCTCCCGGCCGCGCCAGCCGACCGTGGCGAGCAGCCTGTCGGGCAACGGCTCGGTCATCAGCACGTAGTCGTACACCGGAACTAGGTAGGGGCGCACCCGCCGAAGCAGCGAGGGAAAGGCGTTGGTGGCGAGCGCTACCTTACGGGCCCGGACCTCGCCGTACGGAGTCCGGACGGCGATGCCCGAGCCGTCCGCGGTCAGTCCGAGGGCTCGGGTGCGCTCGAAGATCCGGACCCCCTGAGAGACGCACGCCGCCTTGAGGCCCCAGGCGAGCTTGGCCGGGTGGACCATCGCGGTGCCGTTCCGGTCCAGGAGACCGCCGAGGAACGTGGGCGAGTCGACGCGTGAGCGCAGCGCGTCGGCGTCCAGGAAGGTCAGCTCGAGCCCGTGCTCGACCGCGGCCCGCGCACTCTCGCGCAGCCCCGCGAGTTGGTGGGGCCGCGTGGCGACGCTGATCGACCCGGTCCGCTCCCACTCGCAGTCGATGCCATAGCGCTTGATCGTGCTCTCGATCGCCTGAAGGTTGACCCGGCCCTGGCGTTCCAGCTCGGCGAGCTCGCCTGGCCAGCGGGCCAGTCCGTTCTCGAAGCCGTGAGTGAGGCTGGCTTCGCAGAAGCCGCCGTTACGTCCCGAGGCCGCCCATCCGACCTCCTGACCCTCGAGGAGGACCACGTCGAGAGATGGGTCGCGTTCCTTGGCGATCAGCGCCGTCCACAGCCCGCTGTAGCCGCCGCCGACGACCAGCAGGTCGCACCTGGTGTCACCGACCAGGGCGGGCCGAGCCGACGGCCGGCCGGGATCGTCGAGCCAGTACGGGGCGGGCTGTGCGTCGCTGAGCGCTCGTGCGGGATCCATGCCGTCACCTGCTGCCGGGGTGGGTAAGGGCTCGTCGTTGGCGGGAGATCTGGTCGGGGTCCCAGCCTCGGTGGGGGATGGAGTTGAGGAGCAGGCGGGTGTAGGGGTGCTCTGGTGCGGTGAGGAGGCCGTCGGTGGATTGGTGTTCGACCGCTTTGCCGCGGTGCATGACGATGGCGTCGTCGCAGAGGTAGCGGATGACGGCGAGATCATGACTGACGAAGATGATGCCGATGTCGGCGGTGGCGCGGATGTCGGCGAGCAGGTTGAGGATCTGGGCCTGGACGGAGACGTCGAGCGCGGAGACGGCTTCGTCGAGAATGATGATCTTGGGTTCGACGGCGAGGGCTCGGGCGATGGCGGCGCGTTGTCGTTGTCCGCCCGACAGTTGCCGCGGGAGCGCGTCGGCTTCGCGTTCGCCGAGGCCGACCTGGGCCAGTAGTTCGCGGATCCGCGCGGGCCGGTCGGGGTGGCGGTGGAGACGGAGGACATCGTCGAGCATGCGGCCGATGGTGACCCGCCCGTCGAGGGAGAGATATGGATCTTGGAAGACGATCTGAATGGACTTGGCCCGGGCGATGCGGGCGTCGCGTCCTCGGGCCGTGCGGGTGAGCGGCCGGCCTTCGATGAGGATGCGGCCCTCGTCGGGATGTTCGAGCCCGACGAGCATCCGGGCGGTGGTGGTCTTGCCGGAGCCGGACTCGCCGACGAGGCCGAGGGATCCTCCGGTGTGCAGGGTGAAGGAGAGGTCGTCGACGGCCACGACGGGTCCGAAGGTCTTGCGCAGGCCGGCGGCCTCCAGCAGCGGGGTCATGAGATTTCCTCGGCGCGGTGGCAGGCGACGTCACCGTCGCCGTGGTGTTCCAGCGGTGGGGGAGCGGTGTCGCAGCGGCCGGACTGCGCGAACGCGCACCGGGCGAAGAAGGCACAGCCCGGCGCGGCCTCCCGCAGGCTCAGCGGCGTTCCGGCGACGGGGCGGAGCCGGTCCCGGGGTCCGGTCAAGGGCGGCGCGGAGCCGAGCAGGCCAATGGTGTACGGGTGGCGTGGTGCGGTGAGCAGCGTGGTGGACGGCGCGGACTCGGCGATGCGTCCCGCGTACATCACGTACACCCGGTCGCAGACCGCGGTGGCCAGCTCCAGGTCGTGGGTGATGAGGAGCAGCCCCAGGTCCCGCTCGCGGCGGAGCCGCTCGAGGATGGCCATGATCTCGGCCTGGGTGCTGACGTCGAGGGCGGTGGTCGGTTCGTCGCAGAGGAGCAGCCTGGGGTCGGTGGTCAGCGCGTAGGCGATCATGATGCGCTGCAGCATGCCGCCGGACAGTTGGTGGGGGTACTGCCGCAGGAGCCGGGCGGGGTCGGGCAGTCCTACGGCGGTCAGCAACTCACGTGCACGAGCGTCGGCCTCGGCGCGGGAGGCGCCGTGGACCCTGCGCAGCGGTTCGGTGAGAAAGTCCCCGATGCGCAGGACCGGGTTGATCCCGGCCCGGGGGTCCTGGAAGACCATCGACGCGATGCCGGACCGAACCGCCTGGATCTCGGCGGGTGACCCGGTCACCAGATCGGTGCCGTCGACGCGTACCGCGCCTGAGCGCGAAGCGCCGGATGGGAAGAGGCCGAGGGCCGAACGGGCGGTCACCGACTTGCCGGAGCCCGACTCGCCGACCAGGGCGACGGCCTCGCCCGCTTCGACGGTCAGGTTCACCGCGTCCAGGATCGGGCGGGCCATCGACGGGAGGGTGACGCTCAGGGCGTCAATGTCCAGCAGGGATGTCATCGGGGCTCCCGGAGGGCGAGCCGGTCGCCGAGATGGTCTCCGACGATGTTGACGGCGACCACGACGACGACCACGGTGAGGGCGGGCAGAATCGCCGACAGCGGGTGGCCTTCGAGGACCGCGGCCTGTCCTTGGTTGATCATCGCTCCCCAGTCAGGGGCCGGTGGCTGCACGCCGAGACCGAGGAAGGACAGGGCGGCCAGGTCGAGCAGGGCGTAGCCGAAGTTGACCGTGGACTGGGCCAGGATGGTCGGGGCGATGGTGGGCAGGAGCCGGGTGAGGGCGATGTAGGGGGCTGAGTGCCCCTGGACCTGGTAGGCGGCGATGTACGGCCGTACCTTCTCCTGCGCGGTGAGGGCGCGGACCAGCCGGGCGGTATAGGGCAGATAGGCGACGACCATGGCCATCACCGGTGCCGACAGTCCCTTGCCGAACAGCGCGACGGCCAGGATCGCCAGCAGCAGCGCGGGGAAGGCGAACACCACGTCCAGCGCGCGGCCGGCCACGGTGTCGAGCCATCCGCCGCGCCAGGCGGCGGCCAGTCCGATCGCGGTTCCCCCGACGGTGGAGAGGACGACCACGAGCAGCGGCGCGACCAGGCTGGTCCGGCTGCCCTCGAGCAGCATGGAGAGGGTGTCGTGGCCGCCCTGGTCGGTGCCGAGCCAGTGCGTGGGGCTGATCCCGGCGAAGGTGTCGCCGAGCTCGCCGATGGTGGGGTCGTACGGGACGATCCATGGAGCGAGGGCCGCGCCGAGTGCGAACAGGCCGAGGACGACGAGGCAGATGCGGGTCATCATCATGCACGCACCCGGGGGTCGATGAGCGGGTACAGCAGGTCCACGAGCGTGTTGACGACCACGAAGGCGCCGACCACCAGCAGCACGATGGCCTGGACGACGGGGAAGTCCATCTTCTCCACGGACTGGACCAGCAGCGATCCGATCCCCGACATGCCGAAGGCGGTTTCCACGATCGTGGTGGAGACCAGCAGACCGGAGACCAGCAGACCGGAGACGGTGACGATCGGGCCGAGCGCGTTGCGCAGCACGTGCCGCCGGATGACGGTCGCCTCGGGCAGACCGCGGCTGCGGACGACCTCGACGTGTTCACGCCCCAGTTCGTCCAGCATCGCCGAGCGGGTGACCCGGGTGACCAGGGCCATGAAGGTGATGGCCAGCGCGACCGACGGCAGGATCACGTGGTGGAGCTCGTCCAGCACTCCTGAGCCGTTGCCGACGGTCGGGAACCAGCCGAGCCGTACGCCGAACACCGAGCGGAGCACGATCGCGGCGGTGAATGACGGGATCGCGGCCCCGACGGTCACCAGTACGACCACGAGGCGACCCCGCCGCAGCGCGCCGATCACGCCTGCGCCGACCCCGACGCCCAGGATCAGCACGGTCGAGACGCCGATCAGCAGCAGGGTGGCGGGCAGCCGCGACCAGATCACCGCGGCGACGCTCTCGTTGAACAGGTAGGACCGCCCGAAGTCGCCGTGCAGCACCCCGACCAGCCAGTCGAAGTAGCGGACCGGGAAGGGCTGGTTCAGGTGGTACTCGGCTCGCAGCGCCACGAGCTGTGCGGGGCTGGGGCTACGGCCGCGGACCAGGAACGCGATCGGGTCACCCGGCGCGAGGTAGAGGGAGGCGAAGACCAGGAAGGACGTGACCAGCAAGGTCGCGGCCATCCCGGCGAGCCGGCGGATCACTTGGCCCCGATCGTCGCGGCCCAGGGGTAGTACAGGTAGTTGATCGAGGGGGCCACGCCGGTGATCTTCGGTCCGAGGTAGAGGCTGACCGGCTCGGAGTACAGCGGCAGCCAGGGGAGCTGCTGCAGGGCGATCTGCTGCGCCCGGGCGGTCGCCTGCGCCTTGGCGGTGGGGTCGGAGGCGGCGATGGCCTGGTCGATCGCCTGGTCGTAGGCGGCGTTCGACCAGCCACCGTAGTTGCTGTAGGAGCCGGTCTGCAGCGAGACGTACATGTCGAGCGGGTCGGTGATGGAGGTGTACCAGAAGGTCACGAACAGGTCGATGCCCTTGCGCGCGGCGGGATCGGTGAACAGCGCCGTGTACTTGTCGGTGGAGATGGTGTCGATCTTCGGCTTGAGGCCGATCGCGGTGGCGGCCTGGGCGACGGCCTGGGTGGCGATGGTGGTCTGGGTGTCCAGCGGGCTGGTGGCGATGACCACCTGCTGTCCGTTGACGCCCGCCTGCTTGGCGAGGGCGCGGGCCTTGGCGACGTCGTACGGATACGTCGGAGAGGCCGTGGAGACCTGACCGCGGATTGAAGCCGGTGCGTTGTTCCAGTTGTTGGGGGTGACGAGGGAGTTCGCCACCTCGCCGACCCCGCCCGCGCCCGAGCTGATGAGGCCCTTGCGGTCGGTGGCCATGAGCAGCGCCTGGCGCACCCGCGGGTCGCCGAGCGGGCCGTGCAGGTTGGAGACCACCTCGTCGGCGACGGTGGTGGACCGGCCGAAGTACAGGCCCTTCTTCAACTGGTTGAACGAGGCGGGCGGCAGCATCCATCCGCCGTCGACCTCACCGCTCTGGAAGGCGTTGATGCGGGCCGTCGGGTCGGGGATGAAGACGAACTTCACCTGCCCGGAGTGGGCCTTCAGCGTCGGGTCCCAGTAGCCGTCGAACCGCTTGAGGACGATCGACTGGCCGGGCGTCCAGGAGCCGAAGCTGAACGGGCCGGTGCAGTTCACCCCCTTCTGCGGGCTTCCGTACCCCTTGCCGTCCTTGGCCAGGGTCGCCGCGGACTCGATCGTGCCGGGGGCGGTGGCCATGTACTGGTTGAAGGCGGAGTCGGGCTGCTTCAGGGTGACGGTGACCTGGAGCGGGCCGGACTTGGCGATCGATTTGACGTTGCGGAACGCCGTGGCCCAGACGCTGGCCACCTGCGGGTCGAGGTTACGGCGCAGGGAGGCGACCACGTCGTCGGCGGTGAGCCTGGTGCCGTCGTGGAAGCGCACGCCGGGCCGGATGTCGTACACCCAGGTGGTCGGGGTCGGGTTCTTGTAGCCGCTGGCCAGGGCGGGCCCATAGCTCAGGTCGGGTTTCCAGCGCAGCAGGCTCTCGCACACATTGGCCAGGATCTGGTTGGGCGGGTAGTCGAAGGACTGGGCGTAGTCGATGGAGGTCGGCTCGGCGTAGATCGACCAGGTGAAGGAGTTCAGGTCAGCGCGGGGTGTGCCGGTCGAGGCGGTCAGCTGGTACGTGGTCGTCTTGCCGTTGGAGCGGGCAGTGCCGCTGCAGGCGGCGGTCAGCGCGGCGAGGGCGAGTACCGCCGAGGTCTTGAGATGGTGCTTCACTGCGGGTCCTCACTGTGAACGAGACGACCTTCGACGTAGGTGCGGCGGACATGGGCTGCGCCGATCTCCTCAGGGGGTCCGGCGAACGGGTCGCGGTCCAGGACGGCCAGGTCGGCGTACTTGCCGGCCTCCAGGGTCCCGGTGACCGCGTCGAGGTGGTTGATCCAGGCACTGCCCTCGGTGTAGGCCGTCATCGCCTGGGCGAGGGTCAGTGACTGCTCGGGATAGAACGGCTTCTGGTCGTGGCCGTACTGGGCACGGTTGACCGCGACGTGGATGGCCGCCAGCGGATCGGGACTGCTCACCGACCAGTCGCTGCCGGCCACCAGACGGGCTCCCGCCCGCAAAAGGTCCCCGAAAGGGTACTGGAGCCGGGATCTGTCCGGACCGAGGAAGGGGATCGTGAGCTCGTCCATCTGCGGCTCGTGGGCGGCCCACAGCGCCTGGATGTTCGCGGCGGCGCCGACCTCGGCGAAGCGGCGCAGGTCGTCGGGGTGAACGAGCTGGAGGTGGGCCAGATGGTGCCGGTTGTCGCTCGGGCCGTTGACGTCGCGTGCGGCGGCCAGCCCGTCCAGGGCCTGGCGTACGGCGCGGTCACCGAGCGCGTGGAAGTGGATCTGGAAACCCTCCGCGTCCAGGCGGGTGACGGCCTCCTCCAGAAGCCTGGGCTCGATGAAGCTCAACCCCTCGTTGACGGTGGGGCAGCCGCACGCGTCCAGGTAGGGCTCCAGCAGGCTCGCGGTGAAGTTCTCGGCGATCCCATCAAGCATGATCTTGACGGTGGTCGCTCGGAACCGTGCCCCGTGGGCGGCGTGGCGGCGTTCCAGGAGCTCGGAAATCTGTTCCAGGCCGCGTTCGCGGTCCCACCACAGCGCGCCGACCACCCGCGCCCGAAGCTCGCCGGACTCGGCGGCTGCCTGATATGTGTCGAAATTATCTGAGTTGCCAGGATATGTGCCGATATTGGCGTCCTGCCAGGCAGTGACGCCGAGCGAGAACAAGTAGCGCTGTGCCGCCAGCAGGCCGAGTCGACCCTCCTCTCGGGTGGCGGCGGGGACGGAGATCAAGCCCATGGCGCCCTCCTGGAGGACGCCGGCCGGGGTGCCGTCGGGCTCCCGCTCGATCCGGCCGTCGCCGGGGTCGGGGGTGTCGCGGTCGATCCCGGCCCGTTGCAGCGCCCTGGTGTTGACCCAGGCGCCGTGACCGTCGCGGTTGGTGAGCATCACCGGGCGGTCCGGGACGATCTCGTCGAGCATGTGCCGCGTCGGGACTCCTCCGGGGAAGGCGTCCATCGACCAGCCGCCGCCCTGGATCCAGGCCGCCTCGCGGTGGGCGGCCGCGTAGGCGGCCACCTTTCGCAGGTAGCCGGCGGCATCGGCTTCGCCGGACAGGTCGCAGCGCAGCAACTGCACGCCCGCGAACGCCGCATGGTTGTGAGCGTCCTGGAAACCCGGCACCAGCAGACCGCCCGCCAGGTCCACGACCTCGGTGTTCCTCCCGATGTGTCCCTCGGCGTCAGCCGTGACGGCATGGATGCGGCCGCCGGCGACCGCGACGGCCGCCGGCCGGGACTCGCCTCCAGCAAAGATCCGGCCTCCCCTCAACACCAGGTCGGCTGAGCTCGGCATTCGCGCCCCTCTCTGCATCTCAACTGCGGTGATATGGGAGTGAACGCGTAGCGCAATGCCGATGTCAACTGTGTTGCGCTCTCTCGTTTCCGACTTGTTACACTGCGGCCACCATGACCAAGCCCGTACAACGCCAGCCCCGGTCCCGGCCCACCAAGCGGTCGGGAAGCCAGCTCAACCGTGAGGCGATCATCGAGGCGAGCCTGCGCATCGCGGCCCGCGGGAGCGCCGACGCCTTCACCGTCCGCCGACTCGGAGAGGAGCTGGGCACCGACCCGACCGCGGTCTACCGGCACTTTCGAGACAAGGACGAGTTGCTGCTGTCGGTCGCCGACCGGACGCTGGGGGAGGTGCTTGACGGCATCCCGGCCGGGCTCGGCTGGAAGGACCGGTTGCGGGGGCTGGCCGCCGAGTCCCTGCGGGTCGCACTGAAGTACCCCGTGGTCGGCTCGCTGATGACCAGCCGTACGACGCGGCGCGCCAATGAGTTCCGGGTGGTCGAGTTGATCCTGGGAGCCGTCACCGAGGCCGGTCTCGAGGGGATGGACGCGGTCGTCCACTACCGCATGGTCGGCGACTCGATCCTGGCGTTCGTGGGGCAGCGGGCGGCCTACCTGCTGCTGGACCAAACGGCACGCGAGGGCGACGAGTCGTCGTGGACCCAGGAGTACCGGCTGGTCGACCCGGACGGCTTCCCGCACATCACCCGGCTCGGCGACGAACTCGCCACGGTCGCCGACGACCAGATCTACCACGCTCGCGTGGAGGCCCTGATCACGGCCATCGAGCGGTGTGCCGAAGGGAGACGTGCTCGACCCGACGGACACGCCGCCGCTCGGGACTGAGATGGCGGAATGCTCGGGGCCGAGATGGCGCAACAGTGTTGACAACAGTGATTGGTCCGGGTTTCACTCTCCTCCATTCGGCCGTCGGGCCCCTGCCGGGCCCGCTACTCCGCCGCACCTGGAGGAACCCCCATGCGCTCCACGCCTCCCTCCCGCCCGATCACCGGCTCCGGTCTGCCCGACCCGCTGCGGAACGCCTTCGCGCTCGAGGCCGAGTCCCGCCGCCGGGGAATCCCGGTCGCCGAACTCGCCGGCGAACGCGACGAACGGCGTCGTGAGTCGGCCTCGCCTGAGCGCCGCTTCTCCCGCCGCGCGCTCCTGGGCGGTGCGACCGCGCTCGCCGCGGGCGCGCTCGTGGCCCCGCTCACGAGCCGGGCCAGAGCCTCGGCGGCGACGGCGCCGCGCATCGTCATCATCGGCGGGGGACTGGCCGGTCTACGCTGCGCACATCTACTGTGGAACCAGGCACGACCGCTGGCCAGCACCGTCTACGACGCTGACACCACGCACATCGGCGGCCGCTGCTGGTCGCTGCGCGGCTTCTACGACGCGGGCCAGGTCAGTGAACACGGCGGATCGTTCATCAGCTCCACCGACACCGCCGCGCTCGCGCTGGCCAAATCGCTCGGGCTGAAGACCGAGTTCGCCAACGGAGGAGAACTGACCAAGGGGGACTACGCGGGCTGGATCAACAATGCCCCGTACAACGGAACCCGGCAGCAGAGCGACTGGACCGCCGACGCCTACACCGCGTTCCACAACTCCTACACCGCGATGGGCACCCCCCGCTACAACGCCTATACTCCCGCCGCGCGGCAACTCGACCAGATGTCCTGCCTGGACTACCTCTCCTCCATCGGGCTGTCCTCCGGTGCCCCCCTGACGCAGCTCATCGAGTCCATCCAGCTCCAGAGCGGCGGCGGCCCCGACGAGGCGTCGGCGGTCGGGATGATCGGCTTCCTCGGCGCGTCCTCCACCTTCGACGGCGGCCCTGGATTCGACGAGAAGTACCACATCGCGGGCGGCAACGACGGTCTGGTCACCGGCATGCTCGCCCAGTTGCCCTCCGGGACCGTACGGCAGGGGTACGAACTGATCGCCCTCGCCCGCAACACCGACGGCAGCTACGCCTGCACGTTCAACAACGGCGGCACCACCGTCTGCGTCCAGGCCGACCACGTCGTGCTGGCCCTGCCCTTCGCCACGCTCCGCAACGTCGACCTCACCAAGGCCGGGCTGTCCTCTCTCAAGACCACCGCCATCCAGCAGCAGGGCATGGGGCAGAACGCCAAGCTCGTCCTCCAGCTCACCGAGAAGACCTGGCCGAGCGCCGGCTTCAACGGCGTCAGCAACACCGGCCCCAGCGGATACCAGACCGCGTGGGACGGTTCCGTCGACCTCGGCGCCAACGGATCCCCCGCACTCCTGGTCAACTTCCCCGGCGGCGACGTCGCCCGTACGACCCTCACCGGCGCCGCCCACGGACCCGCTCCTGCCGCCGACGTGACCTGGTTCCTCGATCAGATCGAAAACGTCTTCCCCGGCACCACCGCCGCCTACAACGGCAAGGCCTATGAGGACCACTGGTCACTGGACCCCTGGCACCAAGGCGCGTACCACTTCTACAAGGTCGGCCAGTACACCACCTTCGCCGGCTACGAAGCCGTCCAGGAAGGCAACATCCACTTCGCCGGCGAACACACCGACGTCGACAACGCCACCCTCAACGCCGCCGTCGCCTCCGGCGAACGAGCCGCCGCCGAAATCAACACGCAGGTGTGAGCCCGCCGGCTCAACGGTGTGGCCGGTCCCGCGTGGACGCGGGGCCGGCCACGGCCGTCATAGGGCGTGGTGGAGTTCAGGTCTCTTCGTCGTCCAGGAGTGCGAGCAATAGCCCCTGCTCGTTCTCGGGGACGTAGCCGGCGTAGTAGTCGTAGAGATTGCGCCGCGAGATGCGTGCCGCCGCCAGGCCGTCCCGTACCCGGATCGCCTCGAGCACCTCCTGGTGGTGGTGGAGCGACTCCCGCATGAGCGCGGTGCTGTTGCGCGCATGGGCGACCTTGTCCGAGATCAGCGAGAGGACGGCGCCGCGGACCACCTGGTTGCAGACCTCGATGAGGGAGTTGCGGCCGGCCCGGGCCACCGCCTCATGGAATGCGACGTCCGCCTTGCTGAACTGCCCGTACCCTGCCTCGATCGCGTCCGACATGGCGGCGAGCGTCCGTTCCATGGAGGACAGTTCCTCCTCGGTTCGCAGCCGGGCCGCCAGCAGGCTCGCCGACCCGTCGAGGATCATGCGGAACGAGATCAGCTCGGCCATCGACATGTTGTCGAACTGGACGAGCCGGGTCATCTCCTTGGTCAGGCCGGCCGACGAGAACGGCAGGATCTCCGGGCCGTTCGGGTCACCCGGGCGCGAGCGGACGAGGCCGTTGCTCTCCAGCACGCGCAAGGCCTCCCGCACCGTGGGCCGACTCGCGCCGAACTGCGTTACGAGCTCTCGCTCGCTCGGCAGCCGTTGACCGGGTTTCAGGTCACCCCGCACGATCGCCTGCTCGATCTGCTCGACGATGCGCTGGTAGAGCCGTACCGGCGAGACCTGCTGGAACTGCGCCCCCTCGCTCACGGTTTCTTCCCCTCTGTAGTCTTCTCCCCGGTGGGCGCCCCTGGAGTGCCGTCCGGCCAATGCGGAACGGCCTCGGCCGGCCGGTTCCGTTCGTACCACGCAGCCGCCCTCAAGACGCCGAGATCGTCGAAGCGGCGGCCCGCGATCTGCACCCCGATGGGGCGACGGTCCGCCGTGAAGCCGCAGTTGACGGTCGCCGCGGGCTGTCCCGACATGTTGTACGGCGCGGTGAAGCCGATGTGGGACATGGTCTTCCCGTCCCCCATGAACGGCATCGGCCGCTCGGCGGGAAACGCCGCCACCGGTGCCACCGGCGAGAGCACCAGATCGTATGGAACCGTCGCCGCCACGGTCTGCGCCTGGATGCGCATGATCTGCTGGTAGCACTGGAGCACCGTCGTGCCCGGCACGTCCGCGCCCTCCTGACACCATTGGACGATGTAGGGGTGGACGCGCAGCCTGGCCTCGGGTGCCAGCTCGCGGAAGTCGTTCCAGGACCGCACGCGCCAGAACAGATCCAGGTCGTCCAGAAGATCTTGGCTCATGAACGGCTCGACCGGCTCCACGACGGCTCCCGCCGCTTCGAAGACCTCGGCGGCGCGGCCCACCGCGGCGAGGATCTCGGCGTCGCACGGCTCCCCGCAGCCGGCGTCCAGGTGCACCGCTACCCGCAGTCCGCGCACATCGCCGTCCAGCGCCGACCAGTCGATGTCCTGCGGCGGCAGGCTTGACCAGTCCCGGGGATCCGGCCGGCTCAGGACCCGCATGAACAGTGCCGCGTCCGCCACGGTGCGCGTCATGGGGCCGGCGTTGCGTCCCAGGTACGGGGTGTCGAGCGGGATCCTCCCGTAGCTGGGCTTGAGCGTGGCGAGGCCCAGCCAGGTGCCCGGCAGCCGAATCGATCCCCCGATGTCGGTGCCGACGTGGAGCGGACCGTACCCTCCGGCGGCCGCGGCCCCCGCGCCGGAGCTGGAACCGCCCGTGGTCCAGGCGGCGTTCCAGGGGCTGCGCGAAATGCCGTGCCGGCTGGAGACCCCGGAGGAGAGCATGCCCCAGTCCGGCATCACGGTCGACCCGAGTATCACCCCACCGGATTCGACGACCCGTGCGGTGATGGGCGCGTCCATCTCGGGGACGACCGGCTCGACGCCCGCGTTGCCCGAGGTCATGGGGATGCCCCTGCGGGCGATGTTCTCCTTCAGCGTCACCGGCACGCCGTCGATGGGCCCGAGCGGTTCCCCCGCAGCCCATCGGGCCTCGCTGGCCAGAGCCGCCTTGCGGGACTCGTCCGGATCCTGCGTCCAGAACGCGTTGAGCACACCCTCGCGAGCCTCGATCACCGACTGGACGGCGTCGTGGACCTGGACGGGAGACAGCGTGCGGTCAGCGAATCCGGCCACCATCTCGACGGCCGGCATCGCGGCCAGGCCCTGTTCCGTGAGCACCCGCACTCTCCTTCGGTCGCGACCAACCGGCGCTTCGAAGCCTTGACAAGAACAGCTTCAGTCGCTTTGGTACCTGGCAAGTGAGTTTACTGGTCAGGCCAGTCATGGCGAAAGGTGGCGTCCATGGCGCGGGACACCAAGGTCGTGCGGCTCGCCGTCATACCGGGCGACGGAAAGCCAGGGGTAGAACATTGAGACATGACAAGCAGCTGACGAGGCACATCGGGACGGTCGCGGCCACGCTCGCATGCCTGCTGCTGGCGGCCTGCTCGGCCGGGTCCACGGCAACCGGAAACGGCACCGGCGGCTCCGCCGGCGACACCCTGAAGATCGGTCTCATCGCCGAGCCGTCCAGCCTCGACTTCACCAAGAGCGAGGGCGCCGCCATTCCGCAGGCACTGCTCTACAACGTCTACGAGAACCTGGTGAAGGTGGACCAGTCCGGGAAGATACAGCCCGATCTGGCCACGTCGTGGAGCATGTCCAAGGACCGCAAGACGTACACGTTCCAGCTGGTGAAGGACGCCAAGTTCAGCAATGGCGCACCGTTCACGGCCGAGGACGCCAAGTTCTCCATCGAACGCGTCAAGTCGGACTGGACGATAGCGCTGAAGTCCCGGATGGACGGCGTCGACACGGTTCAGGCGGCGTCGCCCACCGAACTGAAGGTCACCCTGAAAGACCCGGACAACAACTGGCTGTACTGGATGACCACCCGCGTCGGGGCGATGTTCAGCCGGACCGGCGTGAACAAGCTGGCCACCGAGCCGGTGGGCACCGGCCCGTACGTGGTGAAGAGCTGGACCCGCGGCGACTCGATCACGCTGGCCCGTAACGCCGGCTACTGGGGGCGCAAACCGAACTTCGCGTCGGTCGTCCTCAAGTACTTCAAGGACCCGACGGCCATGCAGAACGCGCTGCTCACGGGCACCATCAACGTGATCGGCACGTTCCAGCCCCCGGACGCTCTGAACCGGTTCCAGAACAACCCGAAGTACGAGGTCATCGAAGGCTCGACCAACGGCGAGGTGGTCCTGTCCTTCAACAACGGCTCGGGCCCGCTGAAGAATCCGAAGGTCCGCCAGGCGGTCCGCTACGCCATCGACCACAAGGCCCTGGTGGACACCTGCTGGGCAGGCCGCGGCAAGCTCATCGGCAGCATGGTCCCGCCGACCGACCCGTGGTACCAGGACCTCACGAACGACTATCCGTTCGACCGCAACAAGGCCAAGCAGCTCCTTCAGGAGTCCGGCGAAGCCGGCACCACGCTGCGGCTGCGGCTTCCGACGCTGCCGTACGCCACCGCGTGCGGCACCGTGGTCAAGAGCCAGCTCGAACAGGCCGGGTTCAAGGTGAAGCTCGACCAGCTGGAGTTCCCCGCCGCCTGGCTGACCACCGTGTTCAAGAACGCCGACTACGACATGTCCATCATCGCCCACGTGGAGCCGCGCGACATCGAGACGGTGTTCGGGGACAAGACCTACTACACCCGCTACGACAACCCCGAGTTCCGCGCGTTGCTGAAGAAGGCGGACGAGGGCACGCAGGAGGAGCAGGTCGCCTCCATGCAGGCGGCCGCCCGGCTGCTGTCCAAGGACGCCGCGGCCGACTGGCTGTTCCTGCTGCCGAACCTGATGGTGGCGGAGAAGGGCATCACCGGACTGCCCGCGAACTACATCTCCGAGTCCCTGGACCTCACCGGCGTGGGCCGGTCGTGAAAGGCGGCCCCAACCGATGATCGTCCGTCTGGTGCAGCGGATCGCGATCCTCCTGGCAAGCCTCGTCGTGAGCTCCGTGATGGTGTTCGCGTTCATGGCGGTGCTGCCAGGGGATCCGGCCCGCGTCGCCCTCGGCGTCAGCGCGTCGCCCTCGGCGGTGGCGCAACTGCACGAGGAATTCGGGCTCGACCGGCCGCTCGTGAACCAGTACCTCGGCTGGGTACGCGGACTGGTGACCTTCCATCCGGGGAACTCCTACATCTCCCACGCGGCGATCGGCCCGCAGATCGCCGACCGCCTCCAGGTCACCCTGTGGCTCGTCGGCGCCGGGATGGTGATCGCGTGCATCCTGGCGGTGCCCATGGGCACGCTCATGGCCATGCGGCACCGCAGGCCGTCCGGGCTCATCCTCTCGGCCCTGTCCCAGGTCGGCGTGGCCGTCCCGGCGTTCCTCGCGGGCATCCTCCTGATCACCGTGTTCGCGGTGGGGCTCGGCTGGCTGCCGGCGAACGGTTGGACACCTCCGGCGCAGGATCCGGTCCTGTTCCTCAAGCAGCTGGTGCTGCCCGCGCTGTCCCTCGGACTGGTGCAGGCGGCCGTGCTCACCCGCTATGTCCGCAGCGCCGTGCTCGACGTCCTCCGGGAGGACTATCTGCGCACCGCTCGCGCCAAAGGACTTCGGCCGACGCGGGCGCTGCTGCGGCACGGACTGCGGAACGCGGCGGTGCCCGTGGTCACCGTAATGGGGTTGCAGCTCGCCACGCTGCTGGTCGGCGCCGTCGTCATCGAACGGGTCTTCGCCATCCCCGGGCTCGGAAGCCTGCTGCTGGACAGCGTCGCCAACCGCGACCTCATCATGGTGCAGGACGTGGTCATGATCATCGCAACGGCGGTGCTGCTCGTGAACTTCCTGGTGGACGTGGTCTATCTGATGATCGACCCGCGGCTCAGGGCGGGTGCGTCATGAGTGCTCTGGACACGGAGGCCACTGTCGCGTCCGCGGTGCCCGGCGGCCGTCGGCGGCGCCGCCCGATGACGGGCAGCCTCCTGGCGGGCGGCCTCATCGTCTCGGTCGTGTTCGCCATGGCGCTGCTGTCCTTCGTGTGGACCCCGCACGACCCGACCCTGGTGAACCCCTCGGCGCGGCTGGAGAAGCCGTCGCTGCAGTACTGGTTCGGCACGGACAAGTTCGGCCGCGACGTGTTCAGCCAGATCCTGGTGGGCTCGCGGACCACGCTGTTCGTCGGCTTCGTGGCGGTGGGCGTCGCCGCTCTGGTCGGCGTGCCCCTCGGCATCGTCGCCGGGATGGCGCCCCGCTGGCTCGGTGAGCTGCTGATGCGCGGCAACGACCTGCTTCTCGCCTTCCCGGCGCTCCTGTTGACCATCATGTTCGCCGCCGTGTACGGCGGCAGCACGCTGGTCGCGATGATCGCCATCGGCATCGCGTCCATCCCTCATTTCGCCCGGCTGACCCGTAGCGGCACATTGCAGGTCATGCGGACCGAATACGTCCTCGCAGCGCGCGCGGCGGGCCGTGGGCCGTTCTCGATCGGCCTGAGGCATGTCCTGCCCAACGTCAGCAGTCTCGTCATCGTGCAGGCGTCGGTCGGTTTCGCGATCGCCGTACTCGCCGAAGCCGCGCTGTCCTTCCTGGGCTTCGGGACCCCGCCCCCCACACCGTCCTGGGGCCGGATGCTGCAGGAGAGCCAGGAGATGCTGTGGTCCGCCCCCCGGCTCGCCGTGTTCCCGGGCGTCGCGATCGCGGTGGCGGTGCTCGGATTCAACCTGCTCGGTGACGGCCTGCGCGACCGTTTCGACCCCAAGCTGGAGGACCGCCGATGACCCCGGCACCCGACACGGCACCGTCCTCCGGGCCGGGCGGCGCACGCGCCTCGGGACCGGACGGCGCACCGGTCTCCGGGCCGGACGACGTCCTGGCCGTGCGGAAACTCGACGTCGCGGTGGGCGGCCGCAAGCTCGTCGAAGACGTCGACTTCACCATCCGGGCCGGCGAGCGGGTCGGCCTGATCGGCGAATCGGGGTCGGGCAAGTCGCTGACGGCGCTGAGCATCATGGGCCTGCTCCCCGAGGGGCTCCGGGCAACGGGTTCGGTGCGGCTCGCCGGAGTCGGCCACGACCTGGTGGGTGCCGACGAGGCGCGGATGTCCCAGGTGCGGGGCAAGGAGATCGCCATGGTCTTCCAGGAGCCCATGACCGCTCTGAACCCCACGATGAGGGTCGGGCGGCAGATCGCCGAGGCGCTGCTGGTCCACCGGACCAGGCCCGACCGCGCGTCCGCCCGAGCCGCGGCCGTGGAACTGCTCACCCAAGTGGGGCTTCCCGATCCCGCGGACGCCGCGAACGCCTACCCGCACCAGTTCTCCGGAGGACAGCGGCAGCGGGTGGTGCTGGCCATCGCCCTCGCGAACGACCCCGCGCTCCTGGTCTGCGACGAGCCCACCACCGCACTCGACGTCACGGTGCAGGCGCGGGTGCTCGACCTGATCGTACGGGGCGTCGAGGATCGTAGGTCGGCCATGCTCTTTATCACCCACGACCTGGCCGTGGTGGCCACCGTCTGCGAGCGGGTCATGGTCATGTACGGCGGACGGCTGATCGAGTCCGGCCCGGTCCGGGAGGTGTTCACGCGCCCCCGGCACCGCTACACCCAGGGCCTGATCGGCGCGTCGGACCTGACCGTGGTCGACGACCGCGGTCGGCTGGCCACGATCGCCGGGTCGGTTCCGCCGGCGGGCCGTTTCCCCGCCGGATGCGTCTTCAGAAACAGGTGCGCTCAGGCGACCGACGTGTGCGCCACCAGGCCGGAATGGGTCTCGACCGGGCCGGACTCCGGCTACGCCTGCTTCCACCCCGTACCCGAGAGCGGCGCACGCGAGACCGGCATACCCACGAACCAGGAGGCCGGCCGTGGCTGAGCAGCCGACCAGCGCCCCCGGGGCGCAGCCCGGCCCCATCGACGCCATCAGCGTCCGCGACGTCACGCGCCACTACCGGCGGCCTCGTACCTCGCTTCGCCACCCCAGTCCGCCGGTGCACGCCCTGCGCGGCGTCAGCCTCGCCATCTCCCCGGGGGAACGGTTCGGCATCGTGGGTGAGTCGGGGTGCGGCAAGTCGACCCTGCTGCGGATCATGGCCGGGCTCGACCGCCCCACCAGCGGCAGCGTCGCGATCGACGGGCGGGACATCACCGGGCTCCGGGAGAGACGGCTCCGGTTCGTCCGCGAGCGGCTGCAACTCGTGTTCCAGGACCCGATGAGTGCGCTGGACCCGCGCATGCGCGTCGGCGACATCGTGGCCGAGCCGCTCGTCGCACAGGGGCACCGGAACCGCAAGGAGCGGGTGGCCGAGCTGCTCGAGGCCGTCGGCCTGGGAGCCGACGCGGCGGACCGGTATCCGCACCAGTTCTCCGGCGGCCAGCGGCAGCGCATCTCGATCGCGCGTGCTCTCGCCCCCCGTCCGAAGGTCCTGGTGGCCGACGAGCCGGTGAGCGCCCTGGACGTGTCCGTACGGGCCCAGGTGCTCAACCTCCTCGCCGACCTCGTCGACGAGCTGTCCCTCACCCTCGTCTTCGTCTCCCACGACCTGTCCGTGGTCCGTCACGTGTGCGACCGGGTAGCGGTCATGCATGACGGGCAGATCGTGGAGACCGGGTCCACGGAGCAGTTGTACGAGGAACCGCAACATTCCTACACACGCAGGCTCATCGCCGCCGTTCCGACTCTGGACAAGGCACTGTCCGGGGTGTCGGCGGCAGACCTCAACCGGGAGTACCGACCGTGACCACCCATGACGAACCCGCCGGCGGCGACAGCCCCGTGGGGAGGGAGTTCCCCGAGGGTCTTCCCATCGGCGGCAGTTGGGTGGCGGCACCCGCCGCCGAGGACGTCCGCTTTCCCTACGACGGGACGCTCGTCGCGCGGGCGCCGGTCGGGGACGGCGGCCTCGCACGCCGGGCGGTGGACGCGGCGGTCGCGGTCCGTCAGCAGGTCGGCCGGTTTCCCTCGCACACACGCAGGGCAGCGCTGCTCGCGACGCACGAGGCGGTCGTCTCCCGGCGCGCGGACTTCGAGCGGCTCCTGGTCCTGGAGACCGGCAAGCCGCTGGTCGACTGCCGCGTCGAGGTGGAGCGCACCCTGCTGACACTGCTGACGGCGGCCGAGGAGGTGGCCCGGCTGCACGGGGAGACGGTGCCGCTGGACCTGCTGCCGTCGGGGGAGGGGCTGCTCGGGTTCTGGAGCCGCAAGCCGATCGGCGTGGTGGTGGGCATCGCGGGCTTCAACTACCCGCTGCTGCTCGCCGCGCACAAGATCGCGCCATCGCTGGCCGCCGGCTGCCCGGTCATCGCCAAGCCCGCCCCGCAGACGCCGCTCGCCTCCCTGTGGCTGGTGCACCTCCTCCGCGAGGCCCTTCGTGCCTGCGGCGCGCCGCAGGCGGCGGTGCAGCTGGTGACCGGGGGGCCGGAGGTGGGCGTCGCGCTGACCACCGACCGCCGGATCGGGGCGGTGTCCTTCACCGGTTCCGCCGCCGTGGGCCACCAGATCGCCCGGGACGCGGCACCCACCAAGGTGCTGCTCGAACTCGGCTCCAACGCCGCACTGGTCGTGGCCGCCGACGCCGATCTCGACGCCGCCGCCGACGCGGTGGTGCGCGGCGGGTACTACGCGTCGGGCCAGGCGTGCATCAGCGTGCAGCGGGTCATCGTGGTGGACGCCGTGCGGAAGGAGTTCGTGGGCCGCCTGACGGAGCGAGTGGCCCAGGTGGTCGTGGGCGATCCCCGCGATCCGGCCACGAGGGTCTCGGCGCTCATCGACGAGCGGTCGACCGAGCGGGTGCGCGCGTGGCTGGAAGAGGCGGTGGACGCGGGGGCGTCGCTGGTGGCCGGAGGCAGTGTCACCGAGGGTGTGATCGAGCCCGCCGTGCTCCTCGACGTGGACCGCGCCCTCTCCGTATGGAACGAGGAGGTCTTCGGCCCCGTGGTCGCGGTACGGTCCGTCCCCGACCTGGAGACGGCCTTCGACCTGGTCAACGACTCGCGTTACGGACTGCACGCGAGCGTCTACACCGGTTCCCTTGACACGGCGTTCGCCGCTCTCGACCGCCTGGAGGTGGGCGGGGTGGTCGTCAATGAGGTTCCCGGCTTCCGTTCCGACGTCATGCCGTACGGCGGCGTGAAGGACTCCGGGGCCGGACGGGAGGGCCCGAGGTTCGCCATCGAAGAGCTCACCGTAACTCGTATGGCAGTGATCCGTCCGACGACAACGAAGCCGTGAGGACCATGCAAGCAGAGGACCGCACCGATGCAGTGGAGGCGTACTCCCGCCTGTTCAGGCTCGACGGCCGCAGGGCCGTCGTCGTGGGCGCGGGCAGCGGAATCGGCCGCGAGAGCGCCTTGGCCCTCGCCGCGCACGGCGCCACGGTGGTGTGCGCCGATCTGGACCTGACGGCGGCCACGGCGACGGCGTCGATGGGGCCGGGCCTTTCGGCGTACGCCCTCGACGTGCTCGACGGCGAGGCGGTCGTGCGTGCCGCCGAGGAGCTCGGACCCGTCGACGTTCTCGTCTTCACCGCCGCGACGAACGTGCGCAAGTGCCTGCTCGACTACACGGCGGAGGAGTTCGAGCGGGTCGTGGCGCTCAATCTGCGCGCGTCCTTCGACCTGGTGCGGGCCTTCGGCCGTGGCATGGCCGAACACGGCAGGGGAAGCATCATCGGCTTCAGCTCGATCCGCGCGGTGGCCGTCGAGCCGGGACAGGGAGTGTACGCGGCCACGAAGGCCGGCCTCGTCCAGCTGCTGCGGACCGCGGCCGCCGAGCTGGGGCCGTCGGGCGTGCGGGTGAACGCCATCGCCCCAGGCGTCGTGGACACACCGCTGACGGCGCAGATCAGGGCCGTGCCGGAATGGTCGGAGGCCTATGCGACCAAGAGCGCCCTGGGCCGCTGGTCCCGGCCCGACGAACTGGCCGGCGCCGTCGTCTACCTCGCGTCGGACGCGTCATCCTTCGTCACGGGGAGCCAGCTTTTCGTGGACGGCGGTTGGACGGCGATCGACGGACGCTATACGCCGCCCAACTGAAGACGGCTGAGGCCGCCTTCGCTGATCAGCGGAGGCGGCCTCGACGATGGCCGCGAGTCAGTCGATTCGCTCGAAGGGTTCCTTGTCCTCTTCGTCCGGCGCGACCGTGAAGACGATCTTCTCGAGCTTTCCGGTGAACGCGAATTCGCCGTCGTAGTTGGGGGAGGAGGGCGACAGGGTGTCCCGGCCGATGTCGAGGCCCTGCCATCCCAGGAAGTGCGGGAGGACCCGCGGAATCGCCTCGGTGCCGACCGGCCTTCCCGACACGTACAGGTGTCCGACGCCCCGCATGTCACCGGTCTTGACGAATTCGAAGGTCAGCTCCGCCGGGCCGATCGGAAGTTCTTCCGTCGAGGTCACCGCGTACCGGGTGCCGAGGAAGTTGTACTCGTAGACCAGCCGGTTGCCCTTGACGTACAGGACGTATCCGCTGCTGATGTTGCCCAGGGACACCAGGACGCCCTCGTCCGACGCGGCGGCCCGGTCGATGAACGCGGTGATGCGGTGCCCGCGGTTCATCACCGGTGGCACTGCGGCGACGGGCAGATGGGCCATGCCGGGGTAGTAGGTGAACGTGGTGCGCTTGCGCGGAGAGCCGGGACGCGGAATCTTCGCCCGGTAGGCGAATCCGTTGTCGTCGAGTGGCAGGACACCGTATTTCCCTGCTTCCACCCAGAAGCGGGCGACCATCTTCTGCAGTTGCTCGGGCCGCGTCCGCGCCAGGTTGTTGCACTCCGAGAAGTCGGTGTCGTGGTGGTAGAGCTCCCACTGATCCGCGTCGAAGGACGTTCCGCGTTCGTGGTACGCGACGGCCTTCCAGCCGTCGTGCCAGATCGCGCGATGCCCGAACATCTCGAAGTACTGGCTTTCCTTGCGCGTGGGCGCGTTCGGCGAGCCGAAGGTGTAGGCCATGCTGACACCGTGGATCGGGAGTTGCGGGATGCCGTTGTGGACCGCGGGAGCCTGCAGACCGAGCAGTTCGAAAAGGGTCGGGACGATGTCGGTGACGTGATGGAACTGCTGCCTGATCTCGTCGGTGCGCGTCAGCCCCCGGGGCCAGTGCACGATGAGCGGGCAGCGGACGCCGCCTTCGTGGGTGTTCTGCTTGTAGCGCTTGAACGGCGTGTTGCCCGCCTGTGCCCAGCCCCAGGGGTAGTTCGCATGAGCGCGGGTGGTGCCGATCTCATCGATCCGCGCGACCATTTCCCTGAGGTCCTCGGGGATGCGATTCTGGAATGCGGTGGGGTTTAGTGAGCCCTTCTGCCCGCCTTCCTGGCTGGCCCCGTTGTCCGAGAGCAGAATGGTGATGGTGTTCTCCATCCGGCCGACCCGCTCCAGGAACTCCATGAGCCGGCCGATGTGGTGGTCGGTGTGGTCGACCATTGCCGCGTAGGCCTCCTGGAGGCGTACGGACAGCGTCCTCTCGTCGTCCGACAGCTCGTCGAAGGGAACGACCCCGGGGTTGCGCGGCGCCAGTTCGGTGCCGGGCGGCAGGACGCCCTCTTCGATCTGGCGGGCGTGCCGGGTGGCGCGCTCGGCGTCCCAGCCGTGGTCGAACCGGCCCCGGTACTTCTCCAGGTATTCCTCAGGAGCCTGGTGCGGGGCGTGCGCCGCGCCGAACGCCAGGTACAGGAAGAAGGGCTTCTCCGGAGTGACCGAAGTCTGGTCCGTGACGAATTCGATCGCCCGGTCGACCAGGTCCTCAGTGAGGTGATAACCCTCTTCCGGGCTCTTCGGCGGAGCCACGGCGTGGTTGTCGTAGAACAGTTCCGGATAGAAGCTGTCCGTCTCGGCTTCCAGGAATCCGTAGTAGCGCTCGAACCCGCGAGACAACGGCCACTGGGTGTACGGCCCGGACGCGGTGGTCTGCTCCATCGGCGCCAGATGCCACTTGCCCACGGCCATGGTGTTGAAGCCGCTGGCGCACAGCACCTCAGGCAATGTCGCGGCGGCCTTGGTGATCCGTCCGCGACCGCTGGGGAAGCCGGTGTCGAAGTTGGACAGCATTCGCATACCGACGGAGTGGTGGTTCCGGCCGGTCAGCAGGCAGGCACGGCTCGGTGAACACAGTGTGGTGGTGTGGAAGTTCGTGTAGCGAAGCCCACCGGTGGCGAGGGCGTCCATGGCGGGGGTGTCGATGTCCGAGCCGAAGCAGCCGAGATCGGAGAAGCCGACGTCGTCGAGCACGATGACCACGACATTGGGTGTGTCCTCGGGAAGCGCCTGCGGATCGGGCCACCACGGAGTCGACTCCTCGTAGGTCGTGCCGATCTTGCCGTGGAAGGCATCGCTCGCGGACGGCGGATACGGAGAGGCGCTGGTCATCCGGGCGCTCCTTTGCGTGGACATCGAACGTGTGCCGCGTCGGCAGCCCGTTCGTAGCTGGGCGGCGCGGCGGTCGGGCGGCGTAATCCGAAGGCTTGGCGCGGCCGGCAGATCTCTGGAGGTTCCGATGAAGGCCACAGTTAACTGGTCTTACCAGTAGCCTGAGCAAAAGTTTGACCTGCCCCTGTTGCCGTGTCAACCACGGCCACCCCATGCCGGTGCGTCCGGGCTGATAGGGCGTCAGGGGCCGAGCAGTTGGGTGACCAGCGCGTCCGCGGTCCCAACACGGCCGTCGCCCGCACAGTGCTCCCCGCCGCCCTGGCTCGCCACGGCGCCCGTACGGTTTTGGCGGCCGGGATGATCCTGCTGGCCGTCGGCTTGGTCGGCTCAGGGTGGTCTTGCCGCAGCCGGACTCTCCGACCAGCCCGAGCACCTCGCCGGCCCGGATGGTCAGCGACACCCCGTCGACCGAATGAACCTTCTTGCCACGTGCGCCGAGCGTGCGGGCCTGGACGGGATAGTGCTTGACGAGATCCTTGACGACCACGAGCGGTTTGGCGCGGGTCGGTGTCGGCAACGCGGTGACGCTCATGCGTGGGCCTTCCTCTCTGTGGCCCAGCAGCGGCAGACGTGCTGGGTTCCGCAGGTGTGCAGGTCCGGTTCGGCGCGTTCGCATTCGGCGGTGATGTGCAGTTCGGTGGCGGTCTCGCAGCGGCCCACGAAACGGCAGCCGTGGTCGAGGCGGTGAGACTGGCCGACGCTGCCGGGGATCGCATAGAGCCTGCCGTGCTCGGATTCGAGCAGGGACGCGCGGAGCAACGCCCGCGTGTAGGGGTGGGTCGGCTCGGCGAACAGGTCGCGGGTGACGGCGGTCTCGACGATGCGCCCGGCGTACATGACCGCGACGCGGTCGGCCATGGCCGAGACGATCCCCAGGTCGTGGGTGATGAGCAGGATCGCCATCTTCGACTCGCGTTACAATCTGCTGCAAACAATCTGTTACGCGGATGTATCAGGCGGTGGCCGGACGCCGGTGCTCGTCCACGTGGATGGCGCTGCGTCATCTCGTGTTCCGAGATGGGTCAGGGACGACGAACTTCCGTGCTGACCTGCGGCTGTCTGTTCGGGGAGAAGTTGTCCTGATGCGCGGCCTGATCTGCGCCTGTGCGGTGTCAGGCCGGGACGGGTTCGGGTCCGGGCCGATGCGTGACGGCGCCGGAAGCCATCCGTCGTGAGACGGGATAAGTTCTGGGGGCAGGCTGAAAGCGTCATCGATCTACGCGATGCCTGCGCTTTTCGCTTCAGTGGGCAGTGCGTATTTTCCGGATGTTTCTTCGGTGAAAATCCGGCGGTTTTCCGTCTGTCCGGGGGAGGGGTCGTCTTGATGTGCTCGCCCGGTCTGGGCAGGTGGATCTCGATCCTGAAGGGTGTCCGCTGTCGCGTCGACCGGGCGAGCGGTGGAGCTGATCAGCGTGTGCCGTGGTGGGCCAGTTCGCGGTGCGGGTCCTCGCCGTGGACGGTGTGGTCGGTGTGGACGGTGGCCGCGGTGAGCCGGGGAACGGCATGGATGAGGGCGTGCTCGGCGGCGACGGCGACCTCGTGGGCTTCGACGATGGTCAGGTGCGGGTCGACGACGATGTCGGCCTCGGCGCGCAGGGCATGACCGATCCAGCGCATCCGTACCTGGCCGAGACCGCGCACACCTTCGAGGTCGGTCAGTGCGGACTCGGCGGCGTCTACGAGTGAGGGGTCGACCGAGTCCATCAGGCGCCGGTAGACCTCGCGCGCGGCGTCCTTGAGCACCATCAGGATCGCGGCGGTGATGAGAAGGCCCACGATGGGGTCGGCGGCACTCCAGCCGAGGGCCGCGCCACCGGCGCCCAGCAGGACGGCCAGGGAGGTGAAACCATCGGTGCGGGCGTGCAGGCCGTCGGCGATCAGCGCGGCCGACCCGATGCGGCGTCCGGTGCGGATGCGATACCGGGCGACCCATTCATTGCCGATGAACCCGATCAACGCGGCGATGGCCACCGCCCACAGGTGACCGATGTCGCGTGGGTTCAGCAGGCGGTCGATGGCTTCATAGGCGGCCAGTGCCGAGGAGGCGGCGATGGTCACCACGATGGCGATGCCGGCCAGGTCCTCGGCGCGGCCGTAGCCGTAGGTGTAGCGGCGGTTGGCCGCTCTGCGGCCGAGCACGAAGGCGATGCCGAGCGGAACCGCTGTCAGTGCGTCGGCCGCGTTGTGGATGGTGTCGCCGAGCAGGGCCACAGATCCCGACAGCGCGACGATCGCCGCCTGGATCACCGTGGTGAGCCCGAGGATGCTCAGCGACAGCCACAGCGTGCGCATGCCCTCGCGGGAGGTCTCCATCGCCGCGTCGACCTTGTCCATGGCCTCGTGGCTGTGCGGAGTGACGAAATGCGCGAGCTGGTGGTGGAGCCGCGCCCACCGGCCACCACCGTGATCGTGGTCATGGCCATGCTCGTCGTGAGTGTGCTGACGCTCGCCGTGGCCGTGGCCGTGGCCGTGGCCGTGGCCGTGGCCGTGGCCGTGGCCGTGGCCGTGGCCGTGGTGGTGCTCGTCGTGAGCGTGGTCGTGCTGGTCGTGGCGGTGGGGTTCGTGAGTGTCGGGCTGCTGGCTCACGGGCGATTGCACCTTTCGCGGCTCGGGAGGGGGGTCGGGTTGGACTTCGGGTCGCGACACCCCCATTATGTGCATATGAACGCACGCATGCATCTATCAGGTGCGCACGGTTCGCAGGAACCAGATGATGGCGAGCGGATAACGGTGGCCGTCGAGGTTCTCGGACTGCTCGCCGACCGCACCCGCCTGACCCTGCTGCGACGCCTGGGGGAAGGCGAAGCCGACGTGACGACGCTGGCCGAATCGTCCTCCGCGACGCGTACCTCGGTCAGCCAGCACCTTGCCCGGCTACGACTCGCCGGGCTGGTCACGACCCGCAAAGAGGGACGTCGCGTGATCTACAACTTGGGTCATGGGCATCTGCGTCGACTGGTCGAAGAGGCGCTGAGTGTGGCCGACCACCAGATCGGTCATCTGCCGGCCCACGACTGACATCGCCCGCGGTGCGCGATCGGCTGCGGGTCGGTCCGGGTGGTGACAGTTATGTGGCGGATCGGATACCGATCGGCCCGTTCGTCGGGGGGCGCGTGGTAGGGAGAGTGATCCAGACGTCGGCTCCACCGTCGGGACGGTTGACCGCCCCGTAGGTGCCACCGTAGGCGCGGGCGATGGCGGCGGTGATGGCCAGCCCGAGTCCGGTCCCGTGCCCCGATCGTGCCTGGTCGGCTTGGGTGAATCGGTCGAACGCATGGGAGAGGAAGTCGGGTGGGAAGCCGGGGCCGTGGTCCCGGACGTGGAACTCCGCCCAGACGCCCGCCGTGCATACGGCGACGTCGACGTGTCCCTGGCCGTGCCGGAGGGCGTTGAGGACCAGGTTCGTCATGGCGCGTTCGAGGCGGTCTCGGTCGACCGGGACGGTCAGGTCGGCGGGGCAGTCGACGGTGATCCGCCGGTCGGGTGCGGTCTTGTCGAGGCGTTCGGCGACATCGTGCAGCAGCGATGCCGCCCGGACGTGGCGTGTGGGGGGCGGGGCGGGCGAGCGGTCATGCCTGTCGGCCTGGGCGAGGAGAAGGAGGTCCTCGGTGAGATGGACCAGCCGCACGGTCTCCTCGTGGGCCGAGGTCAGGGCAGCGCGCAGGTCGTCCGCCTCGCGAGGGTGGCGCAGGGCGAGTTCGATCTCGGTGTGCAGCATGCTGAGCGGGGTGCGCAACTCATGGCCGGCGTCGGCGACGAACTGCCGTTCGCGTTCGAGAGCGGCCTGCAGTCGGCCGAGCATGTCGTTGAGGGTGGCGGCGAGGCGGGCGATCTCATCGCGGCTGGACGGGACGTCAAGGCGGCGGCCGGGGGTGTCCTCGGTGACGGCGGCGGCTTGGGCGCGCATGCGCTCGACCGGTCGTAGCGCGGAGGCGGTCAGCAGGTAGGCGCCGATGGCGGCGATGACGAACACGATCGGCAGGGAGGTCAGCAGTTCACGGCGCAGGTCGTTCAACGCCTCGTGCTGGGCGGCGACGCGGGCCGGTGCGCCGTACTCGCGCTGGGACTCGTGGAATCGGGACAAGGTGATGAAGCCGGCGCCGGTCAGGACCAGGGCCATCACGACGGCGAAGATCGTGGTCAGGCGGATTCGCAGTGGCAGGCGGTTCATGGTGTTCGGGCGGGAGAGGTCGGGCGTCCGCCGTCGCGGCGCAGGCGGTAACCGGCGCCGCGGACGGTCTCGATCGTGGTGGTGCCGAACGGCCGGTCGATCTTGTCGCGCAGCGCTTTGATGTGCGCGTCGACGACGTTGGAGTAGGGGCTGGTGGCCAGATCCCAGCAGTGCTCGATGAGTCTTTCGCGGGTCAGGACGTTTCCCGGGCGGCGTATCAATGCCTCGAGCAGCGCATATTCCTTCCCGGTGACGGTGATCTCGGTTTCGCCTCGGGTGACGGTCCGGGTGGCCGGGTCCAGGCGTAGATCTCCGGCGTGGAGCACGGCCGGTCGTTCGGCCGGCCCGCGGCGGATCAGCGCTCGCAGGCGGGCCAGCAGTTCCTCCAGGCTGAACGGCTTGGTCAGGTAGTCATCGGCGCCGCCGTCCAGGCCGCGTACTCGGTCGGCGATCGCATCCCTGGCGGTGAGCATCAGGACCGGCACCCGCTTCCCCCGACGGCGCAATCGCGTGCAGACGTCGAAGCCGTCCAGGCCGGGCAGCATCACATCCAAGACGACCGCGTCGAAGGTCGCGGCGTCGGCCAGGGCGAGGGCCTGGGGACCGTCGGCGGCCACATCGACGGCGTATCCCTCCTCGGTCAGCGCCCGTCGTAGCAGCATGCGCATCTTCGGTTCGTCTTCCACGACCAGAACTCGCATCGTCGTTTCCCCTCGCCGGGCACGCCAAATGTTCCGGGCCGCCTCATCGAACGCTGCCCGTGGTTCATGAAACCGCGATGAAGTCGGCGGCCTCCGGGTGCGTCTTCATCCCAACTTCATCGACGGCGGCTGAGCTAATAGGTAACGCTGCGTTACGGATTGAAGGAGCAGGAGCCATGTCCGTACGTCCACGGTCTCTGAACTCCCATACCCGCCTGGTCGTTCTGGGTGCCGCCGCGACGCTCGCGCTGTCCGCGTGCGCCGGCGCTGGTCCTACTGTTACCGGTGCGCGCATGGGCATTAACGGTCACCAGATCCAGCCGGGTCAAGCCCAGCCGCCGGTGCGCACCAGCGCAGCGGATTGGAAGCCGGTCTCCGACACCCTCAGCCGTCCGGGCACGCTCATGAACGGCACCGTCTACCGGGTCCCGCTGCCCCGCAAAGATCTCGCCGTCACCACCCGGGGAGTGAAGATCAAACCGGGCCTGGCGCTCGGCGGATACGCCGTCTTCGCCAAGTACCGCGACGGCACAATGGTGATGGGTGACCTGGTCGTCACCGAAGACGAGCTGCCGAAGGTCACCGATGTCCTCCAGCGCAATGGGATCGCACAGACCGGGCTGCACAAACACCTGCTGCAACAGTCACCGCCGGTCTGGTGGACCCATATCCACGCGATGGGGGACCCGGTCGAACTCGCCCATGCCCTCAAGGCCGCCCTGGCGGTGACCGCGATCCCTCAGGCGTCCAAGGCGCCGGCCACCCAGCCGCCCATCGACCTGGACACCGCCGGCATCGACAAGGCGATCGGCCACCACGGCACCGCCGACGGCGGCATCTACAAGTTCTCCATCGCCCGGAACGGCACCATCCGCGACGGCGAAGGGCACACCCTGCCGGCCGCCCTCGGGATCACCACCGCAATCAACTTCCAGCCCCTCGGAGGCAAGAAAGCCGCGATCAACGGCGACTTCGTCATGACCGCACCCGAGATCCAAAAGGTCATCCAAGCGCTCCGCAAGGGCGGGATCGCCATCGTCGAACTCCACAACCACAGCCTCGACGAACAACCGCGCCTGTTCTACACGCACTTCTGGGCCACCGGCGACGGCGTCACCCTCGCCCAGGCACTCCGCCCGGCCCTGGACGCCACCGATCTCAAACCCGCCACCGGGTAAGACCCGGCGACACTCGGTGCCCGCGCCCCGGGGACCGCTGCGGGCGTGCGGGTGGTGTGACCGACGTTACGGAACGCGTGGTGACGGCGGGCCCTAGGATCTACTACGAGAGGTAGTACTACGAGTTGTAGTTGTTGACGGGAGGCGCGGGGATGAACCCGCTCGACATCGCCCGGTGGCAGTTCGGGATCACCACGATCTACCACTTCTTCTTCGTCCCCTTGACGATCGGCCTGTCCGCGCTCGTCGCGGGCCTGCAGACGGCATGGGTACGGACGGGCGCCACGCGGTACCTCCGCGCGACGAAGTTCTGGGGGAAGCTCCTCCTGATCAACTTCGCGATGGGGATCGTCACCGGGATCGTGCAAGAGTTCCAGTTCGGGATGAACTGGAGCGCCTACTCCCGGTTCGTCGGTGACGTCTTCGGCGCGCCGCTGGCGATGGAGGGCCTGCTCGCGTTCTTTCTCGAGTCGACCTTCCTGGGACTGTGGATCTTCGGCTGGGACAAGCTGCCGAAGAAGCTCCACCTGGCCTGCATCTGGATCGTCGCCGTCGGGACGCTGCTGTCGGCGTACTTCATCCTCGCAGCCAACTCCTGGATGCAGCACCCGGTCGGCTACCACATCGATCCGGCCACCGGGCGAGCCCGGCTCACCGATTTCTGGGCCGTGCTCACCAACTCCACGATGCTCGTCGCCTTCCCGCACACGATCACCGCGGCGTTCGTCACGGCGGGACTGTTCATGGTCGGCGTCAGCGCGTGGCACCTGGCCCGGCGGCGGCACGTCGAGGTCTTCCGGCCGTCGCTGAAAATCGCCCTGGTCGTCACGCTGATCGCCTCGCTCGGCGTGGCCATCACGGGTGACCAGCAGGGCAAGGTCATGACCAGACAGCAGCCGATGAAGATGGCCGCGGCCGAGGCCCTGTACAGGACGCAGCAGCCCGCGGCGTTCTCGCTGTTCACCGTGGGCACCCTCGACGGCAGCAAGGAGGTCTTCAGCGTCAAGGTGCCACGAGTCCTGTCGTTCCTGGCCACCGGAAGTTTCAGCGGCAAGGTCGACGGCATCAATGACGTGCAGGCCGCCGAACAGGCCAAGTACGGCCCGGGGAACTACCGCCCGGTCGTCCCGGTGACCTACTGGAACTTCCGGATCATGGCCGGCATCGGATTCCTCACCGCGCTCATCGCCCTGCTCGGCCTGTGGCTCATGCGACGCGGACGCCTCCCCAAGAACCGCTGGATCTGGCGGGCCGGCGTGCTGTCGCTCATCCTGCCGTTCGTCGCGAACTCCGCCGGCTGGATCTTCACCGAGATGGGCCGCCAGCCCTGGTCGGTGTACGGAGTGCTCAAGACGTCCGCGAGCGTCTCGCCCGGTGTCTCGGCCACGTCGATGCTCATCTCCGTCCTCGCGCTGACCACCCTCTACGGCGTCCTCATCGTCATCGAGACCGGGCTGATGGCCCGGTACGTCAAGGCCGGCCCGCCCTCGGAGGAGGACGTCGCGCCGCCTCCGCCCGGCGACGAATCCGCCGAACAGCCACTCACCTTCGCCTACTGACAAGGAGGTCCGCGTCATGGACGGCACCACCGTCTGGTTCATCATCATCGCCTTCTTGTGGACCGGCTACTTCTTCCTGGAGGGCTTCGACTTCGGCGTCGGCGCTCTGCTGCCGGTGCTCGGCCGGGACGACACCGAGCGCCGCGTCCTGCTGAACGCCATCGGACCGGTCTGGGACGGCAACGAGGTCTGGTTCATCGTCGCGGGCGCCGGGACGTTCGCCGCCTTCCCGGAGTGGTACGCCAGCCTGTTCAGTGGGTTCTACCTGCCCCTGCTGATGGTGCTGCTCGCGCTGATCGTGCGCGGCGTGGCGTTCGAGTACCGCGGCAAGCGTGAGGAGCCGCACTGGCGGCGCCGCTGGGATCGCGCGATCTTCTGGGGCAGCGTCGTCCCCGCGTTCATGTGGGGCGTCGTCTTCGCGAACCTCACCCGGGGCGTGCGGCTGGACGCCCGGCACGAGTACGTCGGCACGCTGACCGACCTGCTGAACCCCTATGCCCTGCTCGGCGGGCTCACCACGCTCACGCTGTTCGTCCTGCACGGCGCGGTCTTCCTGACGCTCAAGACGGCGGGCGACGTCCGAGCGCGGGCCGCCCGGGTCGCGAAGGTCGCCGTGGCGGCCGCGATCGCGGTGGGCGGGCTGTTCCTGCTGATCACACAGCTCCAGCACGGCAAGCCGGTGACCTGGGTCACCGTGGCGGCGGCCGCAGCGGGCCTGGCCGGCGCGGCCGTCGCGATCGTCCGCGGCCGTGACGGCTGGGCGTTCGTCGGCACCGGCGTGGCCATCGTGTGCGCGGTCGTGACGATGTTCACGGCGCTGTTCCCGGACGTCATGCCCTCGACGATCACCGCCGCGAACAGTCTCACCACGACCAACGCCGCGTCCTCCCCGTACACGCTGAAGATCATGACGATCGCCGCGGTCGCGTTCACCCCGCTGGTCGTGCTCTACCAGGGCTGGACGTACTGGGTGTTCCGCCGGCGCATCGACGCCGCGCACATCCGCCAGGCGCGACGCGTCCCGGAGCCGACGAGATGAGACCGTTCGACCCGCGGCTCCTGCGGTACGCCCGGACGACGCGGGCGTACCTCGCCGGGTCGGTGATCCTCGGCACCGTCACCGCCGGGCTGGTCATCGCGCAGGCGACCCTGCTCGCGACCCTGATCAGCGATGCCTTCCTCGGCGGCGCCTCGCTCGCCGCGTCCCGTACGCCGTTGCTGCTCCTCCTGGCCGTCGTCGCGGGCCGGGCGCTGGTCGCCTGGCTGCAGGAGGCCGCCGCGCACCGCTCGTCCGCGGCGGTGAAGTCGCAGCTGCGCGGGCTCCTGCTCGAGCGGGCGATGGCGCTCGGCCCGCGGTGGCTGTCCGGCGAGCGCAGTGGCGAACTCGCCACCCTCGCCACGCGCGGAATCGACGCGCTGGACGGCTACTTCGCGCGGTACCTCCCGCAACTCGTGCTGGCCGGGCTCGTGCCGGCGGCGGTCGGCGCGCGGATCCTGTTCGGCGACTGGTCGTCGGCGCTGATCATCGCGCTGACGCTGCCCCTGATTCCGGTCTTCGCGATCCTGGTCGGGCTGGCCGCCCAGAAGAAGATGGATCGGCAGTGGCGCACACTGTCCCTGCTGTCCGGGCACTTCCTCGACGTCGTCGAGGGCCTGCCGACCCTGAAGGTCTTCGGCCGGGCGAAGGCACAGGCACGCGCCGTCCGCGAGGTCACCGAGCGGTATCGCGCCGAGACCGTGGCGAGCCTGCGGGTGGCGTTCCTGTCCGCGCTGGCGCTGGAGTTGCTCTCGACGATCTCCGTGGCCCTCGTCGCCGTCTCGATCGGACTGCGGCTGGTCGATGGAGAGGTCGGCCTGCGGACGGCGCTGCTCGTCCTGATCCTCGCGCCGGAGGCGTACCTTCCGCTGCGCCAGGTCGGCGCGCAGTACCACGCGAGCGTCGAGGGGGTCACCGCCGCCCAGCGGATCTTCGAGGTGATCGAGACGCCGCTCCCGCGTCACGGTGCGCGGACCGACGTGCCCGACCCGGCGCTCGCGACGATCCGGCTGGAGGACGTGACGGTGGCGTACGAGGGGCGGGAGGCCCCGGCGCTCGACGGCCTCTCGCTCGTCGTACGGCCGGGCGAGACCGTCGCGCTCGCCGGGCCGAGCGGGTCCGGCAAGTCGACGCTGCTCGCCGTGCTCCTCGGTTTCGTTCGCCCTGACACGGGGCGTGTCCTCGTGGACGGGGCCGACCTCGGCGAGTTCGACCCGGACGCCTGGCGGTCGCGGGCCGCCTGGGTTCCCCAGCGGCCGTACCTGTTCGCCGGCACCGTCGCCGACAACATCCGCCTGGGCCGCCCGGAGGCCTCCGACGAGGAGGTACGGCGAGCCGCACGCGACGCCTTCGCCGAGGAGTTCATCGACGCGCTGCCGCAGGGCTTCGCCACCTCGCTCGGCGAGCGCGGGACCGGCCTGTCCGCCGGGCAGCGCCGGCGGATCGCGCTCGCCCGCGCGTTCCTGCGTGACGCCCCGCTGCTGCTGCTCGACGAGCCGACGGCCGGCCTCGACACCGAGAGCGAGGCCGCAGTGGTCAAGGCCGTACGGCGTCTGGCGGCCGGACGCACGGTCGTCCTCGTCGCGCACCGGCCGGCCCTGGCCGCGCTCGCCGACCGGGTCGTCCACGTGGGAGCGATGGAGGCCGTGGCATGAGGCCGATACAGAGGATCTCCAGAACGGGTGGCCAGGGCGGCGGGCCGGTGCTCCGGCTGCTCGCGGCGGCCCGGCCGGCAGGTGGCCGGATGGCGCTCGCCGCGCTGTGCGGCACGCTGGCGCTGGGCAGCGGCGTCGGGCTGATGGCGACGTCCGCCTGGCTCATCTCCCGGGCCGCTCAGCATCCGCCGGTGCTCGTGCTCATGGTCGCGATCGTGGCGGTGCGGGCGTTCGGGATCGGCCGGGGAGTGTTCCGCTACGCCGAACGGCTGATCGGCCATGACGCGACGTTCCGTGTCCTCGCCGACCTGCGGGCACGGGTGTACGAGCGGCTGGAACGGCTCGTCCCGGCGGGGCTTCCCAGAGCACGTGGCGGCGACCTGCTCGGCCGGCTCGTCGCCGACGTCGACGCCGTCCAGGACCTCTACCTTCGCGTGTTGCTGCCCTCCGCGGCCGCCGTCCTCGTCGGCGGGGCGTCGGTGGGCCTGGCATGGGCCCTGCTGCCCTCGGCCGGTGCGCTCCTGCTGGCCGGCCTGCTGGTCGCGGGCGTCTGCGCCCCGTGGCTGTCGGCCACCGTGGCCCGGCGCGCGGAACACCGCACGGCCGACCTGCGCGGCGAGTTGACCGCGCAGCTCGTCGACTCGCTGCGCGGGGCCTCCGAGCTGGTGGCCTACGGCGCCGCCGCCGACCGGCTCGCCACGGCCGAGCGCCTGGATCGCGAACTCACTCGGACGTCGGCACGCTCGGCCGGGACCGCGGGGGCCGGCGCGGCCATCACGGCACTGGCCGGCGGCCTCACGGTCTGGGGCGCCCTCGTGGTCGGCGTGCCGGCCGTGCGGTCCGGGCGGCTCGACGGCACGCTGCTCGCCGTGGTCGCGCTGCTCCCGCTGGCGGCGTTCGAGGTCGTGGCCGGGCTTCCACTCGCCGCGCAGCACCTGCAGCGGGCCCGCCGCTCGGCCGCCCGCGTCTTCGCCGTGCTGGACCGGGACGAGCCGGTGCGCGACCCGGCGGAGCCGGCGGCGCTGCCGTCGGCCCCGTACACCCTGCGGGTCGAGGACCTGCGGGCCCGGTGGACGCCCGACGGGCCGTACGTCCTCGACGGGGTCTCCCTCGACCTCACGCCGGGCCGCAGGTGCGCCATCGTCGGGCCGAGCGGGTCGGGCAAGACCACGCTGACCGCCGTCCTGCTGCGCTTCCTCCCATCCGCGTCGGGACTCGTGTCGCTGAACGGGGTCGAGCTGCGGGAGCTGGCAGGTGACGACGTGCGCCGCGTGGTCGGACTGTGTGCGCAGGACGTCCACCTGTTCGACACGACGATCGGCGAGAACATCCGGCTCGCCCGGCGGTCCGCCACCGAGGAGGAGATCCGCGACGCCCTGAGCCGGGCCCGGCTGCTGGACTGGGTCGATGGACTCCCGCGGGGACTGGACACCCGTGTCGGCGAAGAGGGCGCCCAGGTCTCCGGCGGCCAGCGCCAGCGCATCGCGCTGGCCCGCGCCCTGCTGGCCGACTTCCCGGTGCTGCTGCTCGACGAGCCCGCCGAACACCTCGACACCGCGACCGCCGACGAACTCACCGCCGACCTGCTCGCGGCCACTGAGGGCCGGACGACCCTGCTCGTCACCCACCGCCTGGCCGCGCTGGACGCCGTCGACGAGATCATCGTGCTCGACGCCGGCCGCGTGGTGCAGCGCGGTCGCCACGCGGACCTGCTGGCCCGGCCCGGGCCGTACCGGACGATGTGGCGACGCGAGCGCACGGGCGACCGGCCATCGGCCAGGGTCGCTGGGTCATCGAGGATGGCATCGCCGGTGTAGCGGGCCGGGACGGTTCCGCTACGTGGAGGGAGTGACCCGTCAGGTTCTTGTAGAATTAATGGTCCGGTATTGAGGACGATGCCCAGTCGAGGAGTGTTCCGTCGGCCATGTCGCGTGACGAGAGCACGACCATGCCGTCCTATACCCGTCGCCGGCAGACCGGTTCGGGCAGCGCCCGGTCATTGCTGCTGACCGCTTTCGGCGAGTACGTGCTGCCGCAGGGCCGGCCGGTCTGGACCTCGACGCTGCTGCATGTGCTGGGCGGTCTGGAGATCGAGGAGAAGTCCGCCCGGCAGGCGCTGAACCGTATGGCGGCCGACGGTTGGATCGTGGCGGATCGGGCGGGGCGGCGAGTCCGCTGGGCGTTGACCGAGCATGGCCGCGCGCTGCTGAGCGAGGGCGCGGAGCGGATCTATTCGTTCGGCCGCGAGCGTGATTCATGGGACGGGCGCTGGCTCGTGATGCTGGTCAGCGTGCCGGAATCGAGGCGTGATCTGCGCCACCAGCTGCGTACGAGGCTGACGTGGGCGGGCTTGGGCAGTCCGATGCCAGGGGTGTGGATCAGCCCGCACGGCTCTCGGGAGGCCGAGGCCAAGCAGGTGGTGGACGGCCTCGGCCTGGACGTCACGGTCTTCTCCGTCTGCGGCCCGTTCTCGGGCATCGGCTCGGAGCGCACCATGGTGGAGCAGGCCTGGCATCTGGGTGACCTGGCCGCCGCTTACGAGGGCTTCGTGCGAGAGTTCGCCGGGCTGCGGCCCGCGCCCGACGATGAGGTGCTGCTCGCCCAGATCCGCCTGGTGGACGCGTGGCGGCGGTTTCCCGGGCTGGATCCGCAGTTGCCGCTGGAACTGCTGCCGCCGCACTGGATCGGAGTGCGTGCCGCGAACATCTTCACGGACCTGCATCAGGCGTGGCACGAGACCGCCCAGCGACGCTGGGCGGCACTGTCCGCCGAGGACTGAGCTAGGGCCTGTCGCGAAGTCCCGCTGTCCTACTGCGCGGCGTCCAGGCGGCGCCTCGCCGCGTTGTCGTCGGTCGCCGGCCAACACCGGGCCGACTCCCTCCTCCGCCTTGCGAGGCACCACCTGGACGCCGCTCGCTACGGACGGGGACTTCGAGACAGGCCCTTGGGCAGTCCGGCTACGCGGGTCATCGTTTTCTCCGCTCCAGGAAGGCCGTCATCCGAGCGTGCTTGTCGTCGCCGTCGAACAGCAGGGCCTGGGCGGCCAGGTCGAAGGCGGTGGTCGTGGGCTGCCTGCTGCGCAGGGCGAGTTTGGTCAGTTCCAGAGCGCGCCAGGACCGTTCGGCGATGTTGTTCGCCAGCACCCGGCCGCGTTCGGGCAGTTCGTCGCCGTTGTCGGTCACTTCGTCGACCAGGCCGGCGGCGAGGGCCTGGTGTGCGTCGAGCCGCGCTCCGGCGTACAGCATGCGGCGGGCGACGGGCAGACCGACCAGTTGCGGCAGCCGCCAGTTCGCGCCGGCGCCCGCGATGATGCCCAGCGACAGTTCCGGCTGGGCGAACCGCGCGTTGCCCGAGGCGATCCGGAAGTCGCAGGCCAGCGCCAGCTCGCAGCCGCCGCCGAAGGCAGGGCCGTCGATGAGCGCGATGGTCGGCCAGCGGTGGGCCTCCAGCCGTTCGAACAGCCCGGCGTTGATGGCGAGCAGCGCCGCGTCGGCGTCGCGGTCGCGCAACTCGGCGATGTCGGCGCCGGCGGCGAACATGCCGGGGGTGGTGGAGTGCACGATGAGGATGGACGGGCTGCGGCGGGCCTCGTCCAGCACCGTGTCCAGCTCGGCGACCATCGCCTGGTCGAGCGCGTTGTGCTTGGCGGGCCGGTCGAGGCCGACCCACCACAGATGGTCCTCGCGGCGGACCTGGACCAGTGTGTCGTGCATGGTGTCCCTTTTTACATCAGGCGTTGGTTCGCCTCGTACGCGGCGACCTCCTGCTGCGGGCCGGACAGCACCCCGGCGGCGTGAGCGCGCAGTTCCACGCGCCGTACCTTCCCGGTGGGCGTGGTCGGCAGCGCCTCGACGAACACGACCCGGCGCGGGCGTTTGAACGAGGGCAGCCCGGCCCGGCAGAACTCGATGAGCTCCACCTCGGTGACCTCGGCACCGTTGTCGGTCACGACGTAGGCGACCGGCTTCTCCAGGCCTTCGCCGTCGGTGGCGGACACCACCACGGCCTGGACGACCGCCGGGTGCGCCAGCAGCCGGGTCTCCACCTCGGCCGGCGACACCCAGATGCCGCCTGCCTTCAGCATGTCGCCGGTACGGCCCTGGCAGCTGTAGTAGCCGTCGGCGTCCCGCACATAGGTGTCGCCGGTGCACAGCCACTCGCCCTGGAACACCCGGCGGGACGCCGCGTACCGGGACCAGTACCCGATCGCGGTGGACTCGCCCCGCACGTACAGGGTTCCGGGCGTCCCGGGGGAGACCTCGCGGCCTTCCTCATCCAGGATGCGCAGCTCGTAGCCGGGCACCGGGAATCCGGTCGTGCCGGGCCGTACGGCGCCCTCCTTGTTGGACAGGAAGATGTGCAGCATCTCGGTCATGCCGATGCCGTCGAGGATCTCGATCCCGAAGTGGCCGGTCCACCGGTGATAGAGGGCGGTCGGCAGCGGTTCGCCGGCCGATGCCGTCAGCCGTACCCCTTCGAGGGCCCGGCGGGGCAGCTCGGCGCGGAGCATGCCGGCGAAGAAAGTCGGCCCGGCGAAGAACAGCGTCGCGCCGAACGTCCGGGCGCGTTCGGTCAGCGGTTCCGGCCGGGACGGTGCGGGTTCCAGGATCGTGGCCGCACCGGCCCACAACGGGAACAGCACCGAGTTGCCCAGGCCGTAGGCGAAGAACGCCTTGGAGGCCGACAGGCACCGGTCGCCGGGCCGGATGCCCAGAACCCGGTCGCCGTAGGTCTCGCACACCACGCGGACTGCGCCGTGGCGGTGCATCGCGGCCTTGGGCGTTCCGGTGGTGCCCGAGGTGTAGAGCCAGAAGGCCGGGGAGTCGGCGGTGGTGGCGTACGACTCGCCGTCCGGTTCCGCGGCGGCCAGGCCGGCCAGCGCGTGCACCGGTACGGGAGCCGTGATCGTGGCGCCCCCACCGACCAGGACGCCGGCCAGTTCGGGTGCCGCGGCGGCGGCCTCGGCCGCGGTCGCGGCGAAGCCCGGGGTCACCGCCAGGAGCCTCGCCCGTGAGTCGCGTAGCAGCTCGGCCAGGCCGTCCGCCTGCAGCATCGTGGATACCGGGACCGGGACGGCGCCGATCCGCAGCGCGGCGAGGAACACCGTGACGAAGTCCGGTGAGTCGGCCATGAACATCATCAGCCGCTGCTCGGGCAGCAGGCCGATCGCGCGCAGTCCGGCGGCGGTGCGCCGGACGCGCTCGTGCAACTCCGTGTAGGTGACGTCCCCGTCGGCGCCGGTCAGTGCCAGGCGGTCGCCGCCGCCCCGCTCGAGGTGGCGGTCGAGCAGGTAGAGGCAGGCGTTGAAGGGTTCGCTCATGTGCTGCCGTCCGATGTCAGGCGAGGTGGACGTAGTCGTAGTCGACGGGCTTGCCGTTGATGCCCTGACGGGGCGGGGAGATCCAGGCGGCGATCTTGCCGCGCTCGTGCACCGGTCGCATGAGCGACCGGACGTAGGTCTTGTCCACCTCGGTGGGCAGCCACTCGCCCTCGCGTCGCTGCCACTCGTCCTGCGAGATGACCTCGCCGTCCGGGTTGGCCTGGATGCCGGCGAACGCGCCGACCTGCCGATTGAAGGCGACGCTCGGCAAACGCAGCCGCTGCGACAGGCCGGCCTCCTCCAGGATGCGGTTCCACCGGTTCACGCCGTTCTGGCAGTCGCCGATGTACTCGCGGCGCAGGTCGGTGTTGAGGCCCACCAGCGCGGCGGCCTCGGTCTGCCCGATCCGGCCGTCGACGATCGCGTCGACCATGATCGAGTCATCGGTGAGGCGGTGGTCGTCCTTGCGGCGCTCTTCCGACCAGCGGCCCTTGAGCCCGGCGGTGAAGTAGTTGGCGACGTTGGTGGAGGTCTCCCCGCCGAACAGGTCCAGCGACACCGAGTAGTGGAAGTTGAGGTACTTCTGGATGACCGTCAGCGGGATGCCGCCGTGGCCCACGACCTCGTCGGTGTCGTGCTCCCGCATCAGCTCCGCGGTCCGCCGCACCACCCGGTCGATGCCGGTGGTGCCCACGAACATGTGGTGGGCCTCTTCCTTCAGCATGAACTCACACGTGCGTGACAGCGGGTCGAAGCCGCTCTCCTT
>NZ_JBFAJC010000078.1:0-47807 GCF_040655075.1 Actinoallomurus sp. NPDC050550
CTCATCCGTCAACGTCACCTCGGCCACCGGCCGACCCCTGCGAGCCAGCCAGCAACCCCACAATTCTTCAACGAATTTCAGACGCGAGACACTAGCCGGGGATCAGGCCTTTGGGTTCTGGGCGGTCGACGACGAACGAGCGGACGAGCTCTGCCATCGTCTTGGGGTCCCACCCGACGATCTGGCCGATGCCGGGCTGCCAGGCGCCGACGGTTGGGATCGTCTTCGCGGTGACGGCGCCATCGCACAGTGCCAGCGCCAGGCGGACCAGGTCGTACAGATGGTTGCCCTTGTCGACCGTGACGACGGCGAGGGCTGTCCTGACGAACGCGATGACCCGCGCCGGTTCGAGGGCCGCATCCGGACTCGTCGCCTTCTCGATCACTGCGGCGATGAGCCTTCGCCGGCGTTCGGCGGGACCCGGGCGGGCATGGGGGAGGGCGCCGCCGCGCAGATAGTCCAGCGCCCGGTCGCCGGAGACGGTGGAGCAGTCCGCGGATGCCCACGGCGCGGCGACCCGGGTCGGCTCGTCCGCGCAGATTCGCACCCCGCCGACCGCGTCGGCGAGTGAGACCAGACCGCCGAGACCGATCTCGACGTAGTGGTCGATGCTGGCGTGGACGATGCTCTCGACCTCGCGGATCAACAGTTGTGGCCCGCCTCGGTCGTAGGCCGTGCGGAGAGAGGCGACGCCGTAACCGGCGATCGTGGCGGTGGTGCGCAACGGCAGGCTGACGAGCAGCGGTCTGCCGCCGTCGTGGCGGAGGTGAAGCTCGATCGCCGTGTCGATGCGGCGCCCGCCGGCGCCGGTCATCGGCCGTTGTCCAGGCGGCTGGGGTGGGTCGTCGTAGGTGACCAGGAGCCAATCCTCGCCGAGTCCCCACGTGGGTTTGAGGGGATAGGGCGCCGTCGCGTCGATCCGGCCGAGGTCCGCTTCGATGAACAGGCATGACGCCAGCAGGACCACCAGGAGGACGTCGAGCACGGCGAACGGCCAGCGCCGCCCCCCGTACCTGGGTAGCCATGCTCTCGGCTCCCATGGCGGCGCGTCAGGGTTCATGGTGCGGCGTTCCTTCCGCTCGTCATCTCGTACCGGCCCGGTGGCAACACGGTTTCGTACAGCGCCCGATAGATCAGATGCTGCTACTGTCCGTAGTTATACCTGTGCGCAGTGTGCGAGGCAGTCCAGTGAAACATGATCTTCAGGAACGTCGGGGGGGACGAGGGTGCACGGGCGGATGGACCAGGCTTCGGCCGCGGGCCTCCGGGACCTTTGCCGACCGGCGACGCTGGTCCTTCTTCTGGTTCCCCTGAGCATGCTCGGGGCGGGCACGTCCACTGACGGCCGACTCGCCCTCGTCAGCGCGATCGCCGCGTCGGCGGCGATCGCCGCCGCATCGGTCCTTCTCGGCATCGTGCCGGTGCGGCACACCTACCTGTGGATGGTGCTCTTCGCCGGCCTGCTGGTCTTGAGCTTCGCCTTTCCCCTGGCGGCGGTGCCGGCGCCGCCAGGGCAGCGGTATCGGGCCGTCGATCTCCTCAGGTCGTTGAGCGCGATGCCTCACGCGCAGCTCGCTCGGCTCTTCGACCTCGTGGGAATCCTGGCGGGCCTGGCGCTGCTGGGCGTCAGCGTCGTCACCTCGCCACACCCCCGGCAGGCCGCGCGCGTGATCACGCTGTCCGGTGCGGCCGCCGCGGCGTACGTCCTCGTCCGCGGCGGATTCGACAACGTGCGTCTCGAAGGGCTCGGCTGCAACCCGAACTACCTCGGCTTTCTCCTCGCCATCCCGTTCGTCACCGCCGTGGGGCTGGTGCGGTACGCCCGTAATCCGAGATGGCTCGTGCCCGCGGCCGTCTGCGGCATCGCGCTCTCCGCGACGCACTCGCGGAGCGCGTCCCTGGCGGCCGCCGTCGGCGTCGCCATCGTCCTGCTCCAGGGCTGCTCCCGGCTCCTCCAGATCATTCTGATCTCCGGCGTCGCCACGGCCACGACAGCGGCGGCGGCCGGCGGGATGCTCCAGCCGATGGGACGGCATATCGAGAACCTGGGTGCGGGTGGCCGGACGATCACTGATCTGAGCCTCAGCAACGGTCTGCGCAGGAAAGTGGCGGAGTTCGCCGTACGCGTGATCATCGAGCATCCGCTGCGGGGGATCGGCCTTTCGACGTTCCCCGGCTATGCCCAACGCTCCCCGGACGTCGGCGTCTACCTCGCCACCCATGACGAATATCTGCGGCTGGCCGCCGAGGCGGGCGTCATCACGTTGATCGTGTTCGTCGTCCTGCTCTGGCTCGGCCTGGGGCGGCGGCAGGTCGGCGACCTGGCGCTGCTGCGGGCCGTCGTGCTCACGTACGGGGTGATTCTCCTGCTGTCCAATCCGTTGGCGAATCCGGTCGTCAGCGCGCCCTTCTGGGTCTCGATGGGGTGCCTCCTGGCCTCCCGGCCCAGCCGGGGGCTCACCACGAGGGCGCTGGTGGTCGGCGCGGCTCGGGCACTCAGGCGGAAACGAGAGACGACCTCGATCGCCCGACCGCCACGAGAAGGGGCGGAGCCACGTGCCTGACGTCCGAACCGATGCCCGGAGGGATGACCGGTTCCGATTCGGGGAGAACTGGCGTTCCTTCATCGAACTCGTCGACGACACGAGGATCGCCGCCGCCGTCCACGCCGTCCGCGATCCGCTGGGGGTCGCCGACCTGGCGGGCCGTACCTTTCTCGACGTGGGGTGCGGCAGCGGGCTCTTCTCGCTGGCCGCGCAGCGGCTCGGGGCGCGGGTTCGCGCTTTCGACTTCGATCCCGAGTCGGTGGCGGCTGCTGCCGAGCTACGCAGGCGGTTCGCACCGGGCAGCGACTGGGGCGTCGAGCAGGGGTCCATCCTCGACGACCGGTTCGTCGAGCGGCTGGGCACCTTTGACGTCGTCTATGCCTGGGGCGTTCTGCACCATACGGGCGACCTGTGGGCTGCGATCGACGCCACGTCCCGCCTGGTCGTACCAGGCGGCCTCATCTACATCTCGGTGTACAACGACCAAGGGCCACGGAGCCGGATGTGGTGGCACGTGAAACGGCGCTACAACAGGTCCGGTTCGCTGGTACGGCGGCTTCTCCTCGCGGCGAGCGCCGCCTATCTCGTACGGAACGCGCCGCTGCGCCGGCTCATGCGCGTGGCCTCCGTCGGCGCCGGCGTGCCGGACCGGCGGGTACGGCCACGGGGCATGTCCGCGTGGCACGACCTCGTCGATTGGGTCGGTGGGTTTCCCTTCGAAGTGGCCAGGCCCGAGCAGGTGTTTCTGTTCCTGCGCTCCCGGGGCTTCGAACTGCGCCACATGACGACCTGCGGAGGCGACCTCGGGTGCAACGAGTACGTCTTCGAACGTCCTCACGACGGTTGCCGGACCATGCCGAGCAGTTCGCGGTAGACGCGCACGTGCTCGTCGACCATGACGTCGTTGCTCAGGTGCGCCTCGCTCCACGCGCGTGCTCTCAGACCGAGGTCGGCGGCGAACGCCGGATTCCCGATCACCCGTGCGATCCCGTCCGCCAGCGCCTGGGGATCGGCCGGCGGCACCAGTACGCCGCGGCCGCGGAGCAACTCGCCGGCGCCTCCGACCTCCGTCGCGACGACCGGGCGTCCCGCCGCCATGGCCTCCATGACGGCGTTGCTCATGCCTTCCTGAAGTGAGGCCAGCGCTACGACGTCGCACCGGGCCAGCAACCGTCCGATGTCGGTTCGCGTACCGAGGAAGCGGACGTCGACGCCGAGCCGCGTCGCCTGACGCTCCAGCGCCGCCCGCTCGGGCCCGTCGCCGGCCAGCGCGAGTGTGCAGGGGACCCCACACGTCCGCAGTCGTGCCATGGCCTCGAGGAGGTACCGGTGGCCCTTGTACGAGATGAGGTTGGCCACGCAGAGCACGACCGGAAGCCGGGTGGCGAGGGGAGCGGGAGGCATCGGCTCGAAGGCGGAGCCGGGAAGACCGTTCCGAACGATCGTGAGCTTCTCCGCCGTGACGCCTCTGTCGCGCAACGCGTCGTCGGCGACGGCCCGCGCGTTCGCTATGAGATGGTCGGTCACGCGCGTCGCCGCAGCGTCCAAGGCCGACACCAGCGGTCGGCCCCGCTTGAAATCCCCGAGGCTTCTGCGGCCCGCCACGAGCACCGGGACGCCCGCCGGGCGTGCGGCCGCGGCGGCCGTCACGTGGCTGTGGAAGAGGAACGCGTGCAGCACGTCCGGCCGCGTCCGGCGCAGGCGCCCGACCAATCGGAGGAACGCCGCCGCGTTGTCCGACGGCATCCGCCAACCCGCGGAGCGGCGCTGGAACCCGAGGTGTATTACGGGGACACCGGCGGTGCGGAGGGTGTCTTCGTGCGGACCTCCCTCGAACATCACCAGCACGCTCGTGTCGACGCCCCGTGCGCGCAGGCCCTCGGCGAGCAGGGCGACCTGCTTCTCGGTACCGCCGAGGCCGAGTTGGCCGATCAGCAGGCACACGCGCTCGAGCGGGGCCGACGTTCCGCCGGCATCGGCCCGCGCCGAGACCGCGACCTCACCGCCTGGGGCCTGTCTCAAAGTTCCCGCCCTGTCATGGTCGTGATGGTAAGACGACGATTTCCCGCCGACGGTCGCCGTCCGCTTCTCACCCATTGTCCGTGTCGCCCGCTCGGGGGTGATATTCGCTAGGCAGGGACGATGGTGGTCGAATTTCCAAAGAATATTTTAGGAAAGCCGATGCTGATGGTCGACGTCGACTTGAATGCCGCGCATCCGGTCTGGATACCGTTGTAAGCCGACGGCCGACCGATGGAATTCATGACGATAATATGGCGGAGGCATCCCATGAGTTGGCACGATGTCGCCTTGGCGCCGGGCGTGGTCGCCGGGCCGTCTCCGTACGACTCGGCCCGATTCGGTATCGCCGTCGATCGGATCTCCGTATCCGCAGCGTCGGCGGCGACGCTCGAGGACGTACTCGACGCGATCAATGCCTCCACGGCGGATGTCGTGGTCCTGCGTTATCCGGCCGATCGCATGAGCTGGTTCGCGGCCCTGACGGAACTCGACCGGACCGCCATCGTCGCCGACAACCTCGTCGGCTGGAAACTGGCCACGGGCCAGGGGCGACGTCCCCCTCCGCTGCCGGGCGGTCTCGAGATCGTCGACTCCGTGAGCGCGGCGGAGATGGACGCCATGATCGTCGATGCCTTCCGCGATTACGGCAACCACTACCGCGCCAATCCACTGTTCGATCCGGCGCTGGTGCTAGCGGGCTACCAGGAATGGGCCCGTCGGGAGATCACGAGCGGCGTCGTCGCCATCCGAAACACCGAGAGTCGAGATCGCGAATCCGGGATGCTCGGATTCGTCACTTACGGCGCCGCGAGCGGTGTCGCCGAGATCGAGCTCAGCGGCGTGGTCTCGGGGGCCCAGAACGCCGGGCTCTACCATCACCTGCTCGCCGGAACGGAGGGCCGAGCGGCGTCGCGCGGAATCGAAAGCGTGGTCATCTCCACCCAGAGCCGGAACGTCCGAGTGCAGCGTCGCTGGGCGGACTATGGCTTCAAGCCTGTGCTCAGCATTTTCACAGTCCACCTTATCCGGCGGGGCCTGCTGAGAAATCCGGCAGAGCCCGCTGAGAACCGGTCAAGACAAGGATAACGACTTTGCCGGATACTACCGTGATTCCGTTCAACCGCCCCTATGTCGCCGGAGCGGAGCAGGAATATCTGGTGCGGGCCATGGCCGGTGGTGCTCTGGAGGGGGACGGGCCTTTCACGAGACGAGCGAACGCGCTGATCGCCGAGCTCATCGGGGCCTCCTCAGCCCTGCTGACGACCTCGTGCACGCATGCGCTGGAGATGAGTGCCCTGCTCCTCGGCATCGCCCCCGGTGACGAGGTCATCATGCCGTCGTTCACCTTCACCTCGACCGCCACCGCCTTCGCGCTGCGCGGCGCGGTCCCGGTCTTCGCCGACTGCCGTCCGGACACGCTCAACCTGGACGAGCGGCGGATCGAGGCGGCGATCACGGAACGGACGCGCGCGATCGTCGTCATGCACTACGCCGGCGTGGCCTGTGAGATGGACGCCATCATGGCGATCGCCGAGCGGCACGGCCTGGCCGTGGTGGAGGACAACGCACACGGGCTCTGTGCCCGTTACCGCGGCCGAGCGCTGGGGTCGTTCGGCGCGATGGCCACCCAGAGCTTCCACGCCACGAAGAACGTGCAGTGCGGGGAGGGCGGTGCGCTCGTCCTGAACGACCCTGGGCTCGTCGAACGCGCTGAGATCATCCGGGAGAAGGGCACCAACCGCGCTCAGTTCTTCCGCGGAATGGTGGACAAGTACCGATGGATCGACATCGGTTCGAGCTACCTGCCCTCCGACATGCTGGCCGCCTTCCTCGTCGCACAACTCGAGGCGATCGACGACATCCAGGCCCGGCGGCACCGTGTCTGGGCGGCCTATGACGAGTGGGTGGCCGACTGGGCCAAGGAGCGTGAGGTGCGGCGGCCGATCGTACCCGCCGACCGAGACCATCCGGCTCACCTGTACTACCTGCTGCTGCCCGATCTGGCCCACCGCCAGGCGTTCCTGCGCCATCTCAGCGAGCAGGGGGTGCGGGCGGCATTCCATTATCAGCCGTTGCACACCACGCCCGGGGGACTGCGGTACGGACGCGTGGCGCCGGGTGGATGTCCGGTTACCGAGGACGTCGCCGACCGGCTCGTGCGGCTTCCACTGTTCGCCGCGATGAGCGATGACGAACTGCAACGCATTGTCAAAGCCGTCATCTCCTACTGAGACGGGCATCGCCGCGAGTATCAAACTCATATCCCGCCGGTAAACGTTCACAAAAAGAAGCCGTGTCCGCCGGGTCGCGTGCACGCCCATGAGATCATTTGCATGACACGCGGACTCGGGGGGGCTCGTGGAAGCTGCAGAACGATGAAGGCACTGGTGCTCGCAGGGGGACGCGGTACTCGCCTGCGTCCCCTCACTCATACGTCGGCGAAGCAACTTGTCCCGGTCGCCAACCGGCCAGTGCTGTTTTACGGCCTGGACGCGATCTGCGAGGTAGGTATCACCGACGTCGGGATCGTCATCGGTGATACCGGGAATGAGGTGCGCGCGGCGGTCGGTGATGGGTCGCGTTTTGGGATGGACGTCACTTATATCCCGCAGAAGGAACCGCTCGGGCTCGCGCACTGTGTGCTCATCGCGAAGGACTTCCTGGGCGACGACGACTTCATCGTGTACCTCGGCGACAACTTCCTCGTCGGCGGCATCTCGAACCTCCTTCAGGAGTTCCGGGCCGGCGGTTACACGGCGCAACTGTTGCTGAGCAAGGTCGCCGAGCCGCAGTTCTACGGCGTTGCCGAACTCGACCGGGACGGTCGCATCATCAGCCTGCAGGAGAAGCCCGAACTGCCGAGAAGCGATCTGGCGATCGTCGGCGTGTACGCGTTCACAGCAGCGATACACGAGGCGGTAGGCGCGATCAAGCCCTCGGCGCGCGGTGAACTTGAGATCACGGACGCGGTCCAGTGGCTGATCGACCAGGGACATCGTGTTCACTCGCACATCGTCACCGGTTACTGGAAGGACACCGGTCGTCTCCAGGACATCCTGGAATGCAACCGCATTCTGCTCGAGACGGTCGAGCCGGACCTCGCCGGCGTGGTAGCGGGCCGATCGGAGATCGACGGCCGAGTCGTGGTCCACCCGGACGCGGTGGTCGAGGATTCGGTACTCCGCGGACCGATCGTCATCGGGGCCGGAAGCAAGGTGCTCCGCTCCTACGTCGGTCCGTTCACGTCCATCGGGGATGACTGCCTCATCGAAGAGGCCGAGATCGAGTACTCCATCGTCCTCGGTGGCTCGACGATCCAGGGCGTGCCGCGGATCGAGTACTCCCTGATCGGCAGGGACGTCGAGGTGACGCGTGCCGTTCACGCACCTAATGCCCACCGCCTGATGGTCGGTGATCACAGTAAGGTCCAACTGCGCATATGAGGTTCTTCGTCACCGGTGGTGCTGGATTCATCGGATCGCACTATGTTCGCGCATTGCTTCGTCGCGGCTACCCGGGATGGGAGGATGCGGATGTCACGGTGCTGGACAAGCTCACCTACGCCGGTAACCTCGCCAACCTCGCATCCGTGGCAGGCCATCCGCAGTTCACCTTCATCCGAGGTGACATCGGCGACGGCTCGCTTCTCAAGGAAGTCGTTCCCGGCCATGATGTGATTGTCAATTTCGCCGCGGAGTCGCACGTCGACCGGTCGATCGACGACGCCGGCGATTTCGTGGTGACGAACGTTCTGGGCACACAGCGGCTGCTTCAGGCGGCACTCGAATATGGGGTCCGGACGTTCGTGCAGGTCTCCACCGACGAAGTGTACGGATCGATCGATGATGGGGCCTGGCGGGAGACCGAGCCGTTGTTGCCCAACTCGCCCTACTCCGCTTCCAAAGCGGGCGCGGATCTGCTCTGCCGTGCCTTTTATCGCACCTATGGTTTGGATGTCAGAGTTACTCGCTGCTCGAATAACTACGGGCCGTGGCAGTATCCTGAAAAGATCATTCCGCTGTCCATCGCGAACCTGCTCGATGGACGCAAGATCCCCTTGTACGGCGACGGTCGGAATGTCCGTGAGTGGCTACACGTCGACGATCACTGCCGTGGCATCCAGCTGGTACTGGAGAAGGGGTCGGCGGGCGAGACATACAACATCGGCGGTGGTACCGAGCTCACCAACTTCGAACTTGTCGGCAGATTGCTCGAGGCGGTGGGGGAGGGCTGGGACATGGTCGAGTACGTCGCAGATCGTCTGGGGCACGATCGCCGGTACTCGATCGACACGACGAAGATCCGAGGCCTCGGTTATCGACCCGAGGTCGATTTCGACGAGGGGCTCGCGGCCGTCGCGCGCTGGTATGCGGACAATGAGGACTTCTGGCGGCCGCTCATTGAGGCGGAACGCCCGACGGTGCGTTAACCCATATTCGTGAGAGCGAACTTGGCGAAAGGATCGGTATGCATCCCCGTGTCATCTTCGTGGGTGGCGTCTCTCGAAGTGGAACCACGCTCCTGCATCGCCTCCTCGGTCAGTTGCCCGAGGTCGTCTCGCTGGGTGAGGTCTGCAACCTCTGGGGGACAGGACTCAGAAATGGAGATCTATGTACCTGTGGGGACCTGATCGCTTCCTGTGTTTTCTGGAAGGAGATAGGCGACCGGGCGTTTGGTGGCTGGGACGCCGTTGATCTGCAGGAAATGCGACGACTCCGTGGATCGATCGACCGGATTCGCTTTCTTCCGGCGTTGCTCCAAGGCAAGCGCTCCGGCGCGGTCCAGACGACGGCCGCCGCCTACGCCTCTTACTACACCAAGATCTACACGGCCGCACTCGAAGTCAGTGGCGCGCAGGTCGTCGTTGATTCGAGCAAGCGGGCGCCGTTGGCCTGCTGCCTTGGCATGTATGCCGACGTCGACCTGAGACTGGTTCACGTAGTTCGCGACAGCCGTGGCGTTGCGTATTCTTGCACAAAAAACGTAGTGCGGGTGGATTCCGTTCGTGGCGCAACCCTGGGAACGGCGTCGCCGGCGGATACGTCAATCAATTGGATCGTTCAGAACCTTGCTTTGGAGATTCTGAGCAGAAAGGGAGTGTCGACCCGCATGCTCGCCTATGAACGCCTCATCGACGATCCTGTCGGCGTCCTCCGTGAAGTCATATCTTTTGCGGGCCTGTCGGTCGATGAGTCGGCGATGAGATTCCTGTCCGATGATCACGCTGTGCTGGACGCCGGGCACAGTATCGGAGGCAATCCGATGCGTGCGCAGACCGGTCGCGTCTCCCTTCGCCTCGACGATGCCTGGCGCACTCACCTTCCCCGTACCGACCGTCTGCTGGTGTCCGCGCTCACGTACCCATTGCTCCGCCGCTACTCCCGCAGCTGAGAAAGAGTTCTACTCTCTCGGCCCAGGCAGGACGAGCCCCGTCAATCCTTCGATGCGGCCGATGGCCCGCTGGAGATACCAAATGGTCAGGGCCCAGCGTCCGCCGGCGATGCTCAGCGCCGCTGCCGCGAGAGGGCGGAAGACCACCCTGATCCGGAGGCCGAGGCCGTGGTGGGCCCGGTACACGCGTCCGGTGCCGCGCGCATAGCGCCTGGCCTTGATGTGGTAGGCGCGTTCACCTGGTGACGGCGCGTCGGGGTTGTACTCGACGATGATGATCTGGGGGTCGAACAGGATCGTCCAGCCGGCCTTCAGGCCACGAAGAAGCAGATCCGTTCCCTCCCCCGATTGCCAGGGTGATGCGGCGCCGACCCCGAGATCTTCGTCGAAACCGCCCACGGCGCGGAGGAAGTCGCGCCTTAGAAAGACCGTGTGCTCGATGGCGCTCGTCCACACCGTCCGATGGTTCAGCGGCATCTGCCGGTCGCCGAACGAGGTGAGCTGAGCCGGTCGACCCGGGGTGCCGACCGAGCGACCGGAGACCCCGCCGGCCGATGGAGAACGCGCGAGGGCCGCCGCGGCTTGCGCGAGCGTCTCGGGCAGATAGCTGGTGTCGTCGTCCGGAAACGCGACGAAATCGTAGTCTCCCAGGGCCGCGACACCTACGTTGCGTCCGACCGATGCGCCTCGTGCCGAGGTCAGACGACGCACAGGGAGCCGATCTGCCCATGAGGCGACCACGGCGCGTGTGCCGTCGTCGCTGCTCTGGTCGACGACGACCACCTCGCTGGGCCTGAGCGTCTGCGCGTGGATGGATGCCAGCAGGTGGTCCAGCAGCTTGGGCCGCCCGATCGTGGTCACAACGACAGCGAATTTCGGTTTCGATTTCATGTCACCGTTGTTCAATTCATCCGGGTCAATGGTAATTCCTGGAGAGACGCCTTCGCTCTTCCTGTGGACCCATTATATGGATCTGCTCTGAGGTAGCGGTTGCAGCATGACGGTCCATCGATATGGGGGTGTCGCGTTGGCTGTGGCGATCGCTCCGGATTGTCGCGGTGGCGGCGGCGTCCAAATATTACCGAGAATGACCTTCTCATTTCCTCATTCTTTGTGTGACCATCGTTCGGATCTTGTTACGTTGCTGGTCGCTACGCTTCTTCTTTTACGGTGAATCGGCGAGGAGAGGGTCATGGCGCAGGCGCCGCCGGCAGATCAGATGACAATGCCGATCGGGACTGAGCGCCCGATACGATGGCCGGCGAAAGCGCTACGATCGGGCTGGGTTCCCACGGCGCTCGTGATCGCGGTGGCTGCCGCTCTTTTGCGACATTATGGCGTGCCCCTACGCGAAACGGCGTTCTTCGGCGCCTTCATCACTCTGGGTTCCACGGTGCCGGGGGTGCTGCTGTGGCGCGCTTTTCGAGGGGGATCGCAGTTCGTCGCCGAAGAGGTCGCGGCCGGGACGGTCCTCGGACAGGCGATCACCGTACTCATTTATGTGGGCGCACGGTGGGCCGGGCATCCTTTGTTCGTGCTCGCGTGGCCGGCCGTCACGATAACCGCTTTTCTCGCCGTACCGGCATTGCGGCGACACTGGCGAAGAACGGGGCCCATCAGGCACGTCCCGGCTGCCTATTCCTGGGCGCTCGCGGCTCTGGTCGGGTTCGTCGTACTGTCGACCGGGTCGGCGTTCTACCGTCAGCACGGGCTGACGTGGCCGGGCTATGCCGCGCCCTACATCGACATGCCGTACCATCTGGGCCTCATCGGTGAACTCAAGCACCATATGCCACCAGAAGCGCCGTCCGTGGCCGGTGAGCCGCTCTACTATCACTGGTTCGTCTACGCGGACATGGCGGCCACCAGTTGGGTCACCGGCATCGAGCCGCAGACGCTGCTGTACCGGCTGTTCATGCTGCCGACCCTGGCGACGTCGCTCGTACTGCTCTTCGCGGCCGCACGGCGCTTGACCGATCGGTGGTGGCCCGGGATGGTCGCGCTGGCGATCAACTGTCTGGTATGGGCGCCGAGCGTGTACTCCTGGTACCCCTCCTTGGGCGTCGACTTCCTGATACGCGCTGACGTGCCGTGGCGAAGCCCGACGCAAGGGCTCGGGGCGATGATGTTCGCGCCTGTCATTCTGCTGCTCATCGACCTTCTTCGTCGGCCGAGGTCGGGAGCGGGGCCGTGGATCCTGTTCGTCACCTTGCTCATGGGGGTGATGGGGGCGAAGGCCACCTATCTCCCGATGCTCATCGCGGGCCTTCTCATCGTGCTGATCGGGACGATCATCGCGAGACGGCGCCTGCACCGACCGGCACTCGTGGCGCTCCTGGCCGCGGCCCCCTCCGTGCTGATCGCGAAATTGGTGCTGTTCGGCGGGAACTCTGACGGCGTGATTTTTCACCCCGGGTCGATGTTCGGTGCTGTGGCTGATGTGGCCGCCTCGACGTCCGATCCTCCGCAGGCGTTGCGGGAGGTCGCGGCGCTGGTGAGCATTGTCGGTCGGGTCTTTGTCTGGGGAGGCGCACTGTGCCTGGCCCTCCGGCGAAGGACCTTGTGCGACCCGGCGATCCTCCTGCTCCTTGGAATCAGTGTGACGGGGATCGCGGTCGCGTGCATTCTGCGTTTTCCCGGTAACTCCCAGTCGTACTTCCTCTGCGGCGTGATGCCATGTATGTCTCTCGTATCCGTCTACGGGCTGATGGCTGTGCTTCCGGGGCGGCTCGGCCGACGCTCGGGAATCATGCTTCTCGGTGCCTCGGCCGGTGGGGTCGCTGCGGTCTTGGCGGTCCGCGGACTGGGGGGGAACACCAGGCCGACCGTGGGTGACGCACTGCCGCGTATGCTCGGCCCGTTCTTCGCGCTCATAGTGATCAGCATCGGGTGCATGGTGCTTCTGGTGTTGGCCGGACGCCGGCGTCCATCCGTGCGGTCCCTGTCGCCGGTGGTGGCGCTCGCCTTCGTCGGCGGGCTCATCCTGCCCGGGAGTCTGCTCCACGTCCGGCAACTCTGGCATGGCATTCCCCGAGACCCGTTGGCAGCCGCGATCGGCGCGGGGACTCTCGAGGCGGGACGGTGGCTGCGGGATCACTCGCGTCCCGATGACCTGGTCGCGACCAACGCCGTCTGCCTCTCCGGCATGGGCTGCGACGATCGGCGCTTCGCCGTATCGGCGTATTCGGAGCGACGCGTCCTGGTGGAGAGCTGGCGCTACACCGCGAGAGCGCATATGGAGGGGGTGAGACGGCACATTCCCGACGAGTCAGTGCCCTTCTGGGACCTTCGGCGGCTGATGGCCAACGACGCCGTCTTCCACCGGCCCTCACTCGAGGCGGTTCGGCGACTACGCCACACGTACGGTGTGCGCTGGCTCTTCGTCGACAGGAGTTTTGACCGGCCCGCTCCCGACCTCGACCGATTCGCGCGCCTGCGCTATGCGGCGGGTCAGTGCAGTGTCTACGAGATCACGGGCTGAGACGGACACTGACGTCCGATCGGTCCTTAGCGCGATTCGAGTGTGCGTCGAGCATCATGTTCGCGATCGCCAGATGGTCATCGTTGTTGGTCGCGAGAAGGTTCGCCCCGAGGCCCTCTTTCATGCCGAGACGAAGGACGTCCTGCTTCGTGCAGGCGCGCATCCTGATCTCATGGACGAGGAACACATGGTGATAATTTGAAAAAATCACATCAAGGAGCTCGTACGGCGAGAAGCCGCAATTCTCCAGCCCGTGCGGACTGTATTCGATCAGTAGCGTCGGGGCGAGGCTCAGTGTCTTCTGGGCGCCTCGAAGTACGAACCCGTCGTAGCCCTCGGCGTCGATCTTGATGAGGTCTGGCGTACCGATCTCATGGTCCGCCAGATACGAATCGAGTGAGACCACGGGGACCGACGTCGAGCTGGACCATCCCAGCGCGTTACCGGCGCCGATGGAATGATGGCCGATGCCCCTCGCCAGGTAGATCGTCGCGGAACCGATCTTCTCGCCGACCGCCGCCGCTTCGACGGTGACCTTCTCCAGGAGGCCGTTTCGGGTGATGTTCCCCCGCAGGTAGGCGACGTTCTCCGGTACGGGTTCGAACGCGACCAGATGGCCGCCCTCTGGAAGATTTGCTGCGCCGACACAGGAGTAAAGGCCGATGTTGGCACCGATATCGATGATCACCTTGCTGCGGGTCGCCAGGCGCTCGAAAAGGACGATCTCGACCTCTTCGTAATAACCGGCGAACAGTTGGTGAATGATCGAGAAGTCGCGTGCCGGACCGGTCAGACTCAGCCCGCGGTATACCGTCGCGACGTCATCGCCATTCGCGGAACAGCCGAATTTGTAAACCATCTTCTGGATGCGCTTAGTGATCGTGAGATCCTGAACGCGCGTTCGCCTGAACAGTTTCCGGGAAACCTTGAGAGTCTGGCGAGCGATTTGCCTGCGCACGATGCTGGTCAACTCCCTGATAGTCGACTGTGCCGAGTTGCTCGGCGGGCACTGCCGGCCGGTGTCGCCGACCGAGTGGTCGGACGGTCGTCTGGGGTCGATGTCTCGCGTACAGCACGGCGCCGTACAGGCAGGACAGTGTCATGGTGGCGGCGAGACCCGTCGCGGCTCCCTGAGCGCCGGCGAAAGCGGCGCCGATGGCGGCCGCGCCGACCAGGGCGACCGCCGTGGCCAGCCTGAATATGAAGAGCGCGCGTATCGCCTGCAGGGCGCGTAGGGCCCCCGCCGGCCCCAGCACCGCGCCCTGCGCGATGCGAAAGACGGTCTGCGCCGGCAGCAGAGGAGCCATGAGCTGCCATGATCTGCCGAACACCAACGCGCCGACGCTCGCCGGCAACACCATCGCCAGCACCCCCGAGGCGGCGCCGACGGTTCCGAGTCCCAGCGTGACCACGAGGGTTCCCTGGCCGAGCCGGTCCGGCCGGTCGGCGAGCAGCCGTGACAGTTCGGTGATGGCGATCACTCGGCCGGCGTTGATCACCACGGCGGCCGGGCCGAAGACCGTATCCGCGGCACGCAGCGAGCCGACGGCCGCCAGCCCTGCGATCCTGCCGACCACGATCAGCGTCCCGTAGGAGCAGATCGTCAGCACCACGCCCTCGACCAGGTACGGACGTGCGAGATCGCCGTACTCGCGGAGCCAGCCGGACGCGGAGGCGAAGCGCGGCAGCACCCGGGCCTGGGCGATCGCGATCACGGTGGCGATCAGTCCGCTGAGTCCCCAGACCAGGAACACCCAGGTCATCTTCGTGGTCACCGACAGCACGACGAACATGGCGACGCACTGGCTCAGCCCCCAGGCGGCATCGCTCACGATGGCCTTGCGGGGCTGGCCGGCGGCGATGAAGCCCATTCGCAGGGTGCTCTGAATGAGGAGCACCGGGAGCAAAGCTGCCAAGATCAGGACCGGAGCGGTGATGCCGCCCAGGATCGGGCCGGACAACGGGAGCAGCGCGACGGCACCGATCAGCCCGAACACCGCCGCGGCTCCCGAGCTGTCGCGCAGTGCCCGGCGCGCGGAGCCGGGGTCCCGGGGGAAACGCACCATTAGTGGCTCGGCGAACGTTGTCTGGGTTAGCTGATGAAAGACTACGTAATAGCCATATAGCAGGGCGAATTCGCCGAATGCTGCGGCCGACATACGCCGTGCCGACAGAATGATCAACATAAAATTCGTCGCACTCGATATGACCTGATCGGCGAGGATCCATCCGCCTCGGCGGGTGGCATGAGTGAGCATGATCAGTCCTCTCTGGCGCGTGCGCGATGTAGCAGCATCCAAGTAATCAGCCCACCGACGATCAGAGGAAAGGCGCGGCCAAGTCCCCAATAGAAGAGCATTCCCATTTCGAGGATGCCGACATAGATGACAGCGTAGAGGACGATTCCACGCAGTTCTCCGGAACGCATGCTGTGGTAGCAGATTCCGATGAGCAGCCCTACGGCGCCCCACCAGACGACTGCGCCGAAAAGGCCATAGTCGATGATGCTGGGAAGGATTCCCCCGGGAGTATTGAATTCCAGATTTCCGTATCTCGCATACAGATATGATCTGTAGTCGGTACCGTTGGTGGCACTGTTGTCGATGTGAACGAATGATCTCACGACTGGGAAGTTCCATAGGAACGGTCCGGTGTAGATAGGTATCGGCGAATTCGTTGAATCATGGGCTAGGAGTATGGCTGAATTGTTGCTGGAGGTAGCGTAATATCCGCCAAGTCGCCGTAGCACGAACCCGATGAAACCGGTGTCACTATGGCGTGCGTAGAAATCGTTCCAGCTGCGGGTGTACTCAAGGGCGCCGAAGACGGTCGCCAAGACCAGTGGGCCAAGGAGCGGAAGCATCGCCCATAGGATTGAATGCTGCCGCCGTCGGCCTTTGGGAAATGCTGTCGCGGCGAGCACGATTACGGGGACGGCCAGTTCCATGAGGGCGATACGCTCAGTATTGAAGAAGCCTCGGGCCAGGCCGAAACTCGCGAGTGCGACCAGTCCGAGCGTGTGCCGTCGGCCGCTGATCCGGCGATCCAGCAGCAAGCAGATAAGAGCGAGCGGGCCGACTTGGGTAAGTGTCGTGATTCCCGGAACGGTGGTGAGGTATTCACCTCTGGCGGATTGCAGTACGCCCCGCTGCAGGGCGAGCGCGTCGTACAGCTGTTGTGCTCCGTAGCCACGTGATACGGCGGCCACGGCCCACGTCACGTACCCGATCAAGGCAAGTATCAGGAACACGCGTCCGGCCCACAGCAAGACTTTCTGTTGACCGACCGTGACGATTTCGTGTGGCTTTCGGGAATCATGCCTACGGCGTTTGATGAGGTTCGGTACCAGCGTGCCGGTGACGAAAACGCCGAGAAGTAGCGCGGTGAGAAGCGCCTCAGCCGTGCCGAAGTATTTCGGCGTGCGCCACCAGAGACGGAAGTCGTCCGCCGGGATGAGGCACGCGATGGCCAAACACGGTAGGACGCTCAGGATGCCGGTCCAGCCTGGATGCAACCACCAGGCCCCTTGGCGCAGCTGGAGCGGACTCGGCGTGGACGAACGGCGCCCCGCCCCGGTCGGGCGATCGTGGAGCGCTGCATGAACGCGTTCTGGCACGGACGTCTCCAGCCTTATCGGCGAGTGCGGTTTCATCGAGTCGTTCAAGAACGGGATGCCGCCTCGGCCTGGTTATTCGGCTGAGGCTGCACATCCCCGCTTCTCCATCGACAGACTCCGGATACCGGCCGGCTCTGAAGTCGGGTCTGCCGGCCGAAGTCATCCGACAGGGGTCCTTGTCGGTGCCGCACCGTTCGCCGGCGAAACCGGGTCCACGTCCTCGAGGCGCGGCTTTTTCTCATCGGGGCGATAGCCCGAGTTGCCGCCGTAGTAGCGGTAGCGGTCGTGCTTCCCCTTCGTCGCCATGTTGACGATCACTCCCAGTGTGATTCCGCTGACCGCGTCCATGCTCTTGACGGCCTCGCGCAGCTCATCGCGTTTCGTTCGTCCCGCACGCACGACGAGAAGGACGCCGTCGCTGCCGGAGGCGATCACCGCCGCATCCGTGACCGGGAGCAGCGGGGGCGAGTCGATGATCACGTAGTCCGCGTCGGCCTGGAGTTCTTCGAGGAGCAACTGCATCTTCTGGGTTCCCAGCAGCTCGCTCGGGTTCGGTGGTACCGGACCGCTGGCCAGCACGTCGATCGCACAGCTTCTCTCGGCGCGCTGCATGACGTCGGCCATGCTGGCCTGACCGGACAACACGCTGGTGAGCCCGATCTCCTCGACGAGACCGAGCGAGCTCGCGACGGTCGGGCGTCGCAGGTCGGCATCGACGATGACGACGCGGGCACCGTCCTCGGCGAGCGAGAACGCAAGGTTCAGGGCGACGCTGGACTTTCCGTCGCCTTCGAGCGGACTGGACACGACGATCGTCCGTGGGGGTCGGTCGACATTGATGAAGCGCAGGTTCGTTCGGAGCTTGCGGAATCCCTCGGCCCGGAGACCGAGCGGGTCGGTGTCGTGGACGAGGGTTCGTTTCCGCGCGGCGCGCTCGTAGACGATTTCGCCGAGTACGGGCAGACCACTCGCCAGGCCCGCGTCGGACGTGACGTCGATCCGGGTGTCCAGGGCCTCTTTGAGCATCCCTGCCAGCGCGCCGGCGAGGGCGCCGAGCACGATGCCGAGGAGGGTGTTCAACACCGGCCTCGGGCTAATCGGCGCGCTCGGCTGCGAACCCGGCCTGACCACCTGGATCCGTACGGTCGGTGGACGCCCCGGCAGCGGTGCCTCCAGTTCCGCCACCGTGGTGATGAGGTGCTGCGTGACGCTGTTCACGATCCGCGCCGCCATCACCGGATCGGAATCGCGTACGGCGATGTTCATCAGCACGGTGTCGATCGGTACGTCGACCTTGAGTCGTTTCGCGAGCATGTCCGGCCGCATGCGCAGCCTCAGCTCACGGATCACGGGAATCGTGACCTTCGGCGTCGTCACGAGGCCGGCGTACGACCGGACCTGCTGCTGGCTGAAGAGCGTCCCTTGATAAACCTGATCCAGTTTCTGTGCCTGCTGCGACACCGAGACGAAGACCGATGCCTTCGACTCGTACATGGTCGGTTGCAGCATCGTGATCAGCTGCGCGACGCCGATCCCCAGCAGCATGACGCTCACCAGCAGCGCCAGGTGCCGCCGGATCGCGGTGATCAGTTCCCTTACGCTCATGCAGTCCCCCGTGTCGGACCTTCGTGAAATGCGAAGTTCTCGGCGTTCTAGTTGTCGGTGCTCTCGTGGGCCGCGTCCTCACGAACGCGATAGCGCTGCCGGGGCCGTGCCCTCGCCGTTCGAGGAACTCGGGCGGCCCGACAGCAGGCGCGTGAAGACCTCCAGATGACGCCGGGCCGATTCGGCCCAGGTGAACCGCTGTGCGTTGGCCAGGCCGTGAGTGTGCAACTCTGTGGCGAGGGCGTCATCGGTGAGGACGTCTCGTAGCGCCGCGGCGATCGACCCGGAATCGAGGTCACGCAGCAGAATGGCCGCCTGACTGGAGACTTCCGGCAGGGCGCCACGGTCGGAGCAGATCACGGGTGTCCCGCACGCCATCGCCTCGATGACGGGCAGCCCGAACCCCTCGTGGCTCGACGGGAGCGCGAAGACGGCGGCGGCGCGGTACAGCGGGGCGACCAGCTCCGCCGGCACCTGACCCAGGTATCGCACGTGCGGCGCGGTCGCCACGAGCCGCTCGACCGGCTCCGACCCGAGGAAGGGACCGCCGGCGACGACCAGTTGGATCCCGAGCCCGGCGATCTCCGGCCGGCCGACCGCGTCGACGAGGGTCGGGATGTTCTTTCGGGGGTCGAGATTGCCGAGGTAGAGAACGAACCGTTCCGGTAGGCGCAGGCGCGCGAGGAGGTCGGCGTCCGCCGAACCGTCGGAATGGAAACGATCGGTGTCGACGCCGTGTGGGATGACGTGCAGGCGATGCTCGGGGACTCCGAACGCGCGCTCGATCTCGGCCGCGGAGCTTGCGGAGACGGTGACCACGGCGTCAGCGGCGTGGGCCAGGCGGCTCACGCGTGCCCGCCAGGTGCGTTCCCAGAGTGTGCGCCGGATGCCCGGGACATGCTGGGGAACGCCGTGGATCGTCGCCACGATCGGCAACCGGCCCGTGCTCAGCGCTCCGGTGTCCGCGGGGAAGTGCAGCAGATCAGCGTGCCGGTGGTCCACCGTACGCGGCCAGACGAATCCCTCGGCCGCCGCGTGGCAGAGCTGTCGCGCCGGCCCGCGGAGCGTATCCCCGGGTGGCACGAGGAGCGTGTGCTCGACACCGAGCCGCCCCAGCCTCCGGTAGAGGCTCTCCGCGTAGGTCGTGTTGCCGCCGACGTTGCGGCGCAGTACCTTTCCCGCCACCGCGACCCGAATCCGGTCGGTCACGCTCTCTCCTTCACTGGTAGGGCCGGAGCTCCATAGGCCGCGGCCAGCCGCCTCGCCTGGACCTCCGGCGTGTGCTCGTGCAATGCCGCGCGGCATCGGTTCGTGTGCTCGACCCGGTGCGCGGGATCGGTCATGCGGCGCACCGTCGCGGCGAGCGCCTCTGGGGTGCGGACGAGTCCGGGAAGCCCGAGCGCGGCCAGATCCGGTAGTGACCGCACGACCATGGGCAGTCCGGCTGCGGCCGCCTCCAGCATCGCCATGGTCGGCGCGACCTCCCAGAGCGCCGTGTGCACGTAGACGTGCGCCTGGCCGAGCCTGCGCAACACCTCTTCCCGTGGCAACCAACCCGCGACGTGCACGCCGGCGGACTCGAGCCGCTCACGACGTCCGGGATCGCCGTCGCCGATCCACTCCCAGCGGATCGGCCAGCCGCGCCTGCGCGCCTCCATGCTCGCCTCGGCGAGGAAATCCGGGTCCTTCTGCCGGCAGATCCGCCCTACGGCGACGGCGGCCACCTCGTTCTCGGCCGGTCGCGCGGCCGGGATCACCGGCTGGACCCGGACGGCATGCGGTACGCACACCACCTGCTGCCGTCCGCGCAGCATCCGGGCGAGCGCGGCTTCCCGGGGACTTGCCGCCGCCACCACGCCCGTTCGCCGCGCGAGGATGGATTCCGCGATACGGAACATTCCACGTACCCGCGGAATTACATCGACGCGTTCGAACGCATAACAGTGCGGCGAATAGACGATACGATCCGCCGGGATCGACGGGCAGCCGCGAACGTAGATTCCGGCGTACGAGGAATGGGCGTGCACGATATCGGGCCGGATCAGGTTGTAGGCATGATGGATCGTGCGAATGCGCGCCGGGTGGCCCTCGGGCAGCCGAAGCCAGCCTCGCACCTGTCCGGCGAGTGTCACGCCGGTGTCCTCTCCATCGCGTGTGGCGGTGAGCAGCCAGTGGTCGAACGTGGGCGTCGCGCGGATATAGCCGGCTACGGCGCTGCTTACGCCACCGCCCCAGCATTCGACGACATGGATCACCGTGAACCGGCGCGTGAGTTCGGCGGAACGTGCGCCTTCCGGCTCACAATGCGCCGTTACCATTGACCACCGCACCAAGCGTCTTGAAGAGGATCCATAGGTCCAACCTCAGCGACCATTCCGCTACGTAACGGAGGTCCAGCTCCATCGCGTGCTGCCACGGCAGGGTCGAGCGGCCGCTGATCTGCCACAGGCCGGTCAGACCCGGTCGTACGGCGAGGCGGCCGCGCTCCCGGCTCGTGTACAGCGCGACCTCCGAGTGGACCTGAGGACGGGGTCCGACCAGCGACATTTGACCGAGTGCCACGTTCCAAAGCTGGGGGAGCTCGTCGAGGGACCATCGGCGCAACCAGTGACCGATCCGGGTCACACGGGGGTCATCGGGCACTTTGAAGAACGGTTCGTCGGCCCGTCCGTGTGTCCGCAACAGGTCCGCGAGCTGGTCATCGGCGCCGACCCTCATCGAGCGGAACTTCCACATCCGGAACGGCTTGCCGTCGATCCCGATGCGCTCATGGACGAAGAGCACCGGTCCCGGGCCGCTCAATCGCACCGCGACGGCGATGGCCACCAGAACAGGAGCGAGGACGAGCAGCGCGACAAGGGCGACCAGCCGATCGACGGCGTGTTTCACTCGAAGTGCCGCCGGTCCACTGAGGAGACGTTTCTCGGGCTGCACTTCCGCCAAACGTAGATGTGCCTCGACGTCCTCGATGAGGCCGACATCCTCGACGACGCCGACGCTCTCGTCGGCAGGCGCGTTCTGGCCTGACTGCGCGCTCGGTGTGGAAATGGACACTGTCGTCCTCCGGCATGTTGAATAATCTCCGCTCCCCGGCCCCAGGTATATCGCCTACGTGCGATTAGTCACTCCTTGCTCAAGATCAACACTTGGTCAGTTGACCGGAAATTATCTCTTGCGGTTCTTTCGGGGACTGTACGTGTCCGGGGCAAATAGCCTGGGTACCTGGCGTGCGACGGCTGCGATGTCATGGTTGGGGGTCGAAAAGACCGATGTGCGGGATAGCGGGAATCGTGTCGATTGGTCATCCGGATTCCGGTCTTCTCCGCTGTATGTGCAAGGTGCTCGCTCACCGAGGGCCGGACGGTGCGGGCTTCCACGATGACGAGCACGCCACACTCGGCATGCGACGCCTCGCGATCATCGACGTGGCCGGTGGTGACCAGCCGGTTTACAACGAGGACCGGACCGTGGTCGCGGTCTTCAACGGCGAGATCTACAATTACGCCGCATTGCGGCGTGAACTGCGGAATCGTGGTCATCGTTTTGCCACGAATGGCGATACCGAGTGCCTTGTGCACCTGTATGAGGAATTCGGTGATGATCTGGTCCACCGGCTCCGTGGAATGTTCGCGTTCGCCATCTGGGACCGGACCAGGCGGCGGCTTCTCCTCGCCCGCGACCGGGTGGGCAAGAAGCCGCTGTTCTGGCGCTCCGACGGCGCGACGCTATGGTTCGGCTCGGAGCTCAAGGCGCTCATGCAGGACGCCACGGCGCGTCACGAGATCGACCTGGTGGCGCTGCACCACTATCTGACGTATCAGTACGTACCCGCCCCTTGGTCCATTCTCCACGGGATTCACAAACTGCCGCCGGGCCACCTGCTCTCCTGGCAGGACGGCATCGCCGTGACGAGTCGTTACTGGCGCCTCGACTGCACGCCGCGCGAGGTCACATCCGAAGAGGAGGCCGCCGAACAGCTTCGCGATCATCTGCTCGAAGCGACGCGCGTCCGCATGGTGAGTGAGCGGCCGCTGGGGGCCTTCCTCTCCGGCGGGCTCGACTCCTCGGCGGTCGTCGCCGCGATGGCCAGGCAGAGCGGCGAGCGCATCAAGACGTTCAGCATCGGTTTCGACGAGGAGAAGTTCGACGAACGACGCTACGCGCGCATGCTGGCCCGGCGTTACGCCACCGACCACCACGAGATGGTCGTCACCCCGTCCGCGCTCGACGTGCTGCCGACGCTGTCCTGGCACTACGACGAGCCGTTCGCGGACTCTTCGGCGATCCCCACCTTCTACGTCGCACGGATGAGCAGCGAGCAGGTGACGGTGATCCTCAACGGAGACGGCGGCGACGAGCTGTTCGGCGGCTACCTGCGCTATCTGCTCATGTCGCACGCCGGCCGGATTCCCGCGTTCCCGTTCCTGAGAGGCCGGCTCGACCGGGTCGGCTCCTCACTCTCGGCCCGCTGCGCCCCGCGCTCGGCGCTACAGCGGGCGGGCCGGGCGGTGGAGCTCCTGGGCCACCCGACGCCGCGGCGCTACGCACGGCTCATGTCCTACTTCACTCCTGAGCAGAAGACGGCTCTCTACTCGGACGCGCTGCGTACGCGGCTGGCGGAGGTGGACAGCTACGACCTGTTCGACGAGGCGTTCGCCGCCTCCCGCGCCGTCTCCGACGTCTGTCGTGTCATGGACGTCGACGTCAACACGTACCTTCCCGGCGACCTCCTGGTGAAGGTGGACATCGCCACGATGGCCAACTCCCTGGAGGCGCGTTCCCCGTTCCTGGACCACCACCTGATGGAGTGGGCGGCCGGGCTGCCGGCCCGGCTGAAGGTCCGTTCGGGCACGACGAAATACCTGCTGAAGAAGGCGGTCGCGGAATGGCTGCCCCCCGCGATCGTGACGCGGCCGAAGATGGGGTTCGGGGTGCCGCTCGCGCGGTGGCTCCGCACCGAACTGTCGGAACTCTCGTGGGACGTGCTGACGGACGGCACGGCGAGATCGCGAGGGCTGTTCCGGCCCGAGGCGGTGCGGGAGATGCTGAGGCGGCACGAGAACGGGCATGACCACGCCAACCGGATCTGGGCGCTCATCCAGTTCGAGCTGTGGTGCCGTGCCTTCCTCGACCCGCCTGGCACGAGTGACCCGGCTCCGGGATCCCGGCCGTGAACCGACGCGCCGCCTTCATGGTCCCCGAGCCGGTGCGGTGAACCGAGAAGCTCGGCAGGCCGCCGGAACCCTTTGCATCTACGCCGCCAGATTCCTTCTCGGCGCGCTCATGAGCGTGGTCGTGAACCGGTCGCTGGGGCCCGAGGGGCGCGGTACCTACGCGGTGCTGATGACCGTCGCGACGGTCGCCCTCCACCTCGGTCACCTGTCGGTCGAAGAGTCACACGTCGCGCTGTGGCCGCGAGTCCGCGACAGCGCTCTCATCACCGCCAACTGCCTGCTCTTCGGCATGGCACTCGGATGCGTCTGCGCGATCGCCGCCGGCATCGCGGTCGAGGGTCTGGGACCCGGCGTCGTGCCGGTCGGGGATCACGGCCTGCTGGTCCTGGCGATGGCCTGGATCCCCTGCGCCATGACCGAGAAGCTGCTCGCTCGCCTGATGGTCCTGAGGGCGCGCATCGACGTCAACAACTGGAGCGGCCTGCTCAGCGTGAGCGTGCACTGCGCGGCGCTGATCGGCCTGGCCGCCATGGCGAAGCTGACACTCTGGTGGATCGTCGCGCTGTGGACCATGTCCGCCGCGCTGCCGCTGGCGGTCCTGCTGCCCGCCGCTCGCCCGAGGCTGCGGCACTGCGATGCCGTCGTGGCGCGCCGGGCGCTCCGTCTGGGGTTGCGCTACCACACCGGCCTCGTCTCGATGTTCCTCCTGCTGCGCGCCGACATCCTGATGCTGGGTGCGATGACGACGACCGTCGAGGTGGGGCTCTACGCGGCGGCGGTGACGCTCATGGAACTCGGCAGGGTGCCTCCTGACATCGTCGCGAACCTCGCCATGCCTCGGCAGCTGGAGGCAGACGAGCGGACGGCCGCCGCGTTCACCGTCAGCTCCACGAGGATCGCCGCGCTCGTGGCCGCCGGCTCCGTCGCGCTGCTGTGCGCCACCGCGCCCTTCGTCGTTCCGGTGGTCTACGGGCCGGCGTTCACGGGGAGCATCGGCCCGCTTCTCGGCCTGGCGCCGGGCCTGTGGCTGATCGGGGCGACCAGACCGGTCGGCGCCTTCCTGCTGCGGCTGGACCGTCCCCTGCTGAGTTCGGTGACGACGGTCGTGGCCCTCACCGTCAACGTGGGGCTGAATCTCGCGCTGATCCCATCGTGCGGAGCCGTCGGCGCCGCACTCGCCTCCAGTATCGGTTACGGCGTGCTCGCGGCCTTGCAGGTCCTGTGGTTCCTGCGGGTGACGCGAACTCCGCCGCGTCAGCTCATTCCCCGGCGGTCCGACATCCGCTACGCGCTCACCGTGGGAGCGCGGTGATGTACGGCGGCGCGGAGGCGGGACTCTCCGACATCTCGCGTGCCCCGTCTGCGATCGCGTCGGCGAGGATGTCGTCGAGTGAGTATCGCGGAGTCCAGCCGGTCAGGGCGTGGAGCTTCGCCGTGTCCGGAACCTTCCGGTTCATGTCCTCGTACCCGGGCCCGTACGCCTGGTCGTAGGGAACCAGCCGGATCGGCGACGTGCTTCCGGAGCGCGCGATGATCATCTCGGCGAGATCACGAATGCTGATCTCCTGCGGCGACCCGACATTGAACGTCTGCCCGACCGCCGCCGGCTCGCTCATGAGCGGGAGGATCGCGTCCACGACGTCCCTGACATGAGCGAAACAGCGCGTCTGCCGTCCGTCCCCGAAGACCGTCAGGGGCTCGTTACGCAGGGCCTGCCGGACCAGACGCGGGACGACCATGCCGTACATCGGGCTCTGCCGGGGGCCGACCGTATTGAAGAGGCGGACCACGACCGTGGGGAGACCGCGTTCCCGGTGGTAGCTGGTCGCGAGGATCTCGCCGACGGCCTTGGCCGTGCTGTACGCCCAGCGCAGGACGGAAGGGCTGCCGAGAATCATGTCGGCGGTCTCCGTCAGGGGGTGGAGTGAGTTCTTCCCGTAGATGTCCGAGGTGCTGGTGACGAGGATCTTGCGGCGGTAACGGTGCGCGGCCTTGATCACGATCTCCGAGCCGCGGATGTTCGTGGTCAGCGATCTCAGCGGCTGCGCGACCACGAGCTTCACCCCGACCGCGGCGGCCATGTGGATCACCATGTCGCACTCGTGCACGAGTTCGTCGACCAGGAGCTCATCGAGCACGGAGCCGTGCACCAGGCGGAAGCCGGGGTGCCGGGCGACCGTGGCGAGGTTCGCCGATCGGCCCGTCGACAGGGTGTCCAGGGCGACGACCGAGTCGCCGCGTGCGAGTAGGGCCTCGACGAGATGCGAGCCGATGAAGCCGGCTCCGCCCGTCACCAGGTATCTCGTCCCGCTGTCTTCCGGCATGCCGCGCCTCCCGGGATTCCGTTGTCGTCGCTGCGGATGGGGCCGATTTCCGCGTACGGCATGGGTGGCGGGAATTTCGTTCCCGCCACCCATGCCGGCCCATTGCCGATTCCTGGTACCGCCACAGAAGACGGCAGAGCCTTCGGGTCAGGAGCAGCCGGGAATGCTGCCCACGGGCCTGCAGTTGTTGGGATTGTTGGCGGTCACCAGGCTCCCGGCGAGCGTCACCGTCCCGGGACCGGGACGGTCGAAGATCCCGCCGCCGTCGGAGGCGGTGTTGCGCTTGACGAGCGTCCTCACGAGCAAGGCTCTTCCGCCGACGCCGTTCAACAACCCGCCTCCTTCGAACCTGGCGGTGTTGTCGTCGAGTGTCGTCTGGACCAGCCTGGCGGTGCCGCCCTGCTCGTTGTAGATGCCGCCGCCGCTCGTGTTGGCGGTGTTTGCGGTGATGCGGGACCTATCCGTCTCGAGCCGGCCGTCGCTGTAGATGCCGGCACCACCACCGCCGAAACCGTTGGGATGACGCGTCGTGTTCCTTTCGATGAGGACCAAGATAAGGATGAGCGAGCCGCTGTCGTTGGCGATGCCGGCGCCGTTGTCCGCCGTGCTGTTCCGCACCGTGACCGATTTCAGGACAATGGTGCCGCGTGCGCTGAGGATGGCCCCGCCGGGGAAGACCCCCGCGTCGCCGCCCTCGATGAAGATGCCCGCGACGTCCAGGCGGGCGCCGGCGGCCACCTCGATCAGGCGGAACGGCCCGCCTCCGGTGCGCCGAATGTGCGTGGACGGCCCCCCGACGATGGTGATGTTCCCGGTGATGATGGGCAATGCGTCCCCGCCGCGCGTCCCGGTCTCCGCCGCGGTGGTGAAGTCGTAATTGCAGTTCGGGACCAGTCGGATCGTGCCGTGACCGGCCGCGTTGGCGTTGGTGACCGCTGTCACGAGCCCTGACGCCCCGCCTGAAGGTCCGCTGCACGGCACCGTCACGACCTGCTGGGCATAGGCCGAGGATGGCGATGCCGCCGCCCCCGCCCCGATCAGCGTGGCAGCCGCAACGCTGCCAGCTGTTCTAGCGAATGAACCCATGAGGCTCCCCCCGGAACAGAATGGACATTCCTCTTGTCGGTGATGAATTGTCCTAGCGGCACCGCCGACAGTAGAAGAGAAACATTGCGGAGACTATCACGCTGCCATAGACGCCGGTTCTTTGGAATTCTTGAAGATTGTTGACTTGTGTTTTCACGAGTTCGCCGATGAGTGCGACCGGTGAAGTGACCCAGGCGGCTGTATCATGACGGGCGATGCGTCAGGTGTCTTGAGGTGCACGGTGGCTCGGCCGGGCGATGGTCGAAAAAAACAATTGCCTGGCCGGAGAAATGGCGTCGACTGCGACTTTCGGTACGGAATGATTGTCGGCCTGGCCGCCGAGCGCGGTCAGAGACGCCCGGGTTCGCAGTCGAAACCGGCAGAACTGCCGGTGCGGTAGAGGCGTGTGACGACGTCCTCGATATCGGGTTCGCGCAGGGCGATGTCCTCGACGTCGTAACGGGCGGCGACGGCGGCGACCACGGCCGCGGCGTTCTCGGCCGGCGGTATCGCCAGCCACTGCCGGGGGCCGTCCGTACGGATGAGGCGGGCGCCGTCGACCTCGATCGGCGCCTGCGGGGCGGCGAGATCGACGACGAGGATCCGGTCGGCGTCGGCGGTGGCCCGCAGGCGCTCCAGCGAGCCGTCGTACGCCAGCCGGCCATGGTCGATCACCATGACGCGGCGGCAGAGGCGTTCGATGTCGCCGAGGTCGTGCGTGGTGAGCAGGATCGTCGTTCCCCGCTCGGCGCCCAGCCGGGACAGGAAGGCGCGGACGGTGGCCTTGCTGATGACGTCGAGGCCGATGGTCGGCTCGTCGAGGACCAGGATCTCCGGATCGTGCACCAGCGCCGCGGCGAGGTCGCCGCGCATCCGCTGCCCCAGGCTGAGCTGCCGGACCGGGGTGTCGAGGAACGCGCCGAGCTCGAGTACCTCGGTCAGCTCGGCCAGCCGGGTCCGGTGCGTGGCACGGTCGACGCGGTAGAGGTGCCGGATGAGGGTGAGGCTGTCGCGCAGCGGCAGGTCCCACCACAGGGTGGTGCGCTGGCCGAACACCACGCCGATCCGCCGGGCCAGGGTCGTGCGCTGCCGCGCCGGGTCGAGGCCGGCGACGCGCACCCGCCCGGCGGACGGCGTGAGGATGCCGGTGAGCATCTTGATGGTCGTCGACTTTCCGGCGCCGTTCGGACCGAGGTAGCCGACGAACTCCCCGGCGCCGACGGTGAACGAGATCCCGTCGACCGCGTCGACGTTCACCCGCGTGCGGCGGAGCCGCCCGGTGCGCCGCCGCACGGCGAACGTCTTGCGGACGTTCTCGACCTCCAGCATGTGGTCAGCTCCCCGTCGATCGATAGCGCCGCAGGCCCGTACGCCAGGTGACGGCGGCCAGTGCGGACAGCACCGCCGCGACCAGCGGCGACGCGAAACGGAAGAACACCGGCAGGCCGAGCGGATCGGGTCGGCCGAGGACGTACAGCGCCGGCTGCCAGTTGACGAATGCCAGCGGCACGACCCAGGTCAGCCCGCGCAGGACGTCGCGGCCGAAGATGCTGAGCGGGTACTGGGCGAGGTAGGCGCCGCCGTACGTGACCGTGTTCATCGCCTGCTTGCCGTCGACGATCGCGAACTGCCACGTCGCGCTGAGCACCCACAGCGCGGCGTAGATCCAGTAGCCGCCGGCGAGCATCAGCGGGACCGCCGCGACGCGGCCCGGTGTCCAGGCCACGTCGAGCCGGGCGAGGGCGAGGAGGAGCACCGTCCCCGTCGGCACGAGCTTGCCGATCCGGCGTGGGGAGAAGTCCTCGGTGGCGAGTTGCAGCAGCGGCCCGACCGGCCGGACCAGCAGCGTGTCCAGCGTGCCCTGGCGGATGTGCTCGCCGAGCCGGTCGGTCGAGCCGAACGTGAGGTCGGCGAACGCGAAGGAGACTCCCGCCGTGCCGTACAGGAACATCACCTCGGGCAGGGAGAAGCCGCCGAGCTGGGACGTGTGCGCAAAGATGATCAGGATGGCGGCGAGGTCGAGCGACGTGACGACCGCCTGGGCGACGATCAGCATAACCATCGACGCCGGGTACTGCGCGGCCGCCCGCAGCCACGTTCCGGCGAGCAGAAGGTAGGTCCGTACCGCCTCAACCACCGTGGATCACCAGCCTCCGCGGTGCCGCCACGGTCAGCAGCCGCCCGGCGACGAGCAGCGCCACGGCCCACGCCGCCTGGAAGGCGTACGCCCCGAGCGGGTCGGCCCGCTTGCCGAGGAACACGTCCGCGGGCACCTGGATCAGCGCCGCCCACGGCAGGACACGGGCGACCGCGGCGAGGGGGCCGGGGAAGACCACCAGCGGGATGATCATGCCGGAGAAGAACATCGTGGTCACCAGCGAGATCGCCGTGACCCCACGGTCGTCGTGGATCCAGAAGACGGCCAGGGAGTACAGGTAGCGCAACGCGAAGCTCACCAGCACGGCGAGCAGCACCGCGACGGCGAAGGCCGCCCACCGGCCCGGAGACGGCGGCCATCGCAGCGAGAACGCCAGTCCGCCGACGATCAGCGGGGGAGCGCCGCGCGACAGCACCGCGAACGCCGCGCGCCCGAGGTCGTCCGCGAGCCACCAGCCCTGCAGGTCCACCGGCCGGTGCAGGTCGATCGCGATGTCACCGGTGCGGATCCGCTCGGTCAGGTCGAGACTGCCGGCGAACACCCGGACCGGCTCGATGAGCCCCTGCGTGAGGAAGCTGAACGTCACCGCGTCGGCGACGTCGTACCCGCCGAGCGCCGGCCGGGCCCGCCACACGGCGATCAGCACGAACGCCCGCAGGAAGCCGAAGACGGTGTTGGTGAACGTCGCGGAGACGGCCGCCACGCGGTAGGTGCTGTAGCGCCGGAACGCGTACGCCGCGACCCAGGCGTACCGCAACGGCGCGTGAAGAGAGGAGACCGCCCGTGCCCGCCCGCCGGGACTCCGCAAGGCAACCTCCTCCTCACCGACCGTGACCGCTGTGGGCGCGCGCGAACCGCCCGGGACGCCGGGCTCTCGCGGCCGGTTTCACACCGTACGGCGCGGGCGGCCGATCGGCCAGTGGATTATGGCCGCCTCGGTGCCCGCGCCGCGGGGTCGGGAGTGAGCCGGCCTCAGCCGGTGCCCAGGGCCTTGCGGAGGGTGCGGACGGCCTGCTCGATGGCGGCGGTCGCCGCGTTGGTCGTACGGACCGGGTTGAGCATCATGAAGTCGTGGATGATGCCGTTGAAGCGCACGCTCGTGGTCGGGACCCCCGCCTGGGTGAGCCGGCGCGCGTAGGCCTCGCCCTCGTCGCGCAGCACGTCGTTCTCATCGACGATCACCAGGGCCGGCGGCAGGCCGGCGAGGTCCTCGAGTTCCGCGCGGAGCGGTGAGGCGGTGATCTCCGCCCGCTGCGCGGGATCGGTGGTGTAGGCGTCCCAGAACCAGGCCATGGCGTTGGCGGTCAGGAAGGGCCCGTTCGCGAACTCCCGGTAGCTGCCGGTGTCCTGCGCGGCGTCGGTCACCGGGTAGTACAGCGACTGGTGCACGAAGGTCACGTCACCCCGGCGCTTGGCGAGGATGGCCAGGGCGGTGGCCATGTTGCCGCCGACCGAGTCGCCGGCGACGGCCAGGCGAGACGGGTCGAGGCCCTCGTCGGCGCCGTTCCGGGTGATCCACTGCGCGGTGGCGTACGCCTGCTCGAGCGCGACCGGGTACCCTGCCTCGGGCGAACGGTCGTACTCGACGAAGACGATGGCGGCGCCAGCGCCGACGGCGAGTTCGCGGACCAGACGGTCGTGGGTGCCGGCGTTGCCGAGGATCCATCCGCCGCCGTGGACGTAGAGGACGGCCGGCAACGGACCGGCGGCCCCGGGCGGCTTGACGATCCGGACCCGCACGTCGCCGACCTCCGCCGGCACGGTGATCCACTTGTCGTCGACGCCGGGCTTGTCGATCGGTGCGGCCTGAATGTCGTCGAGGACCTTTCGGGCGTCCTCCACGCCGAGTTCGTACAGGAAGGGAGGCTTGGACGTGGCGTCCGCGATTTGCTGCGCCGCCGCCTCGAGAACCGGATCGCTCATGACATCGCTCCTTGGTAACGGTGAGTAGTCCGTCTCCTGTGGAGCTACCCGTGTGGAGCGGGTCTTCGAACCGTGGGTCATGAGCGGTGGCCGGGGACCCGGCGGGTCCCCGGCCGAGGGGAGGTCAGCCCTGTGGCAGGGCCGGCTTGCCGGGGGCCCAGAGCCAGGTGTTGAAGAACCCGCTCAGGTCCTGCCCGGAGATCTTCTGCGCGAGCGCCGTGAACTGCTGGGTGGTGGCGTTGCCGTACCGGTGCTCGGCCGCCCAGGTGCGCAGCGTCTTGAAGAAGGCGTCATCGCCGATCTTCTCCCGCAGGAACTGCAGCACCATGGCGCCGCCGCTGTAGACGCGGTCGTGGAACATGGTGTCGCGCTTCGGATCCGCGATCACGACGTTCCACCAGCTGTCGTTCGCCGCGTGCCCGTTGTAGATCGCCCGAGCCTGGTCGTGCAGCGTCGTGCCGCCGTGCTTCTCGTTCCAGTAGTAGTGCGAGAAGGTGGCGAAGCTCTCGTTCAGCCAGATGTTCTGCCAGGTCTTCACCGAGACGCTGTCACCGAACCACTGGTGCGCCAGCTCATGCGCGATCGTGGTCGTGTTGCGCACGTCGGAGTAGAGCGGCCGGGTCTGGGTCTCCAGGGAGAAGCCGATCGCCTTGCCGTTGTACGTCGCCAGGTCGGCGATCGCGCCGGTCGAGTCGAACGGGAACTTCCCGTACTGCTTGACCCACAGGTCGGTGGCCTCGCCCGTGGTGTCCCAGAAGAACTTGATCGGGTCCGGGTGGTTCGGGTCGCGGCCCTTGAGCTTCGGGTCCACGGCGATCGTCTCGGGGATGCCGCCCGGCGTCTTGCCGGTCTTGAACTCCCACTTGCCGATGTCGGCGGTGGCGAGGTAGGTCGCCATCGGGGCCTTCTCGTCCCAGACGAACGTGGTCTTGGTCCCCTTCGTCTTGTGGGAGACCAACCGGCCGTTCGCGATCACGCCGAGGTCCTTGGGCACCGTCACCTTGAAGGTGAAGGCGGCCTTGTCGGACGGGTGGTCGTTGCTCGGGAACCACGTGGACGCGGCGTTCGGCTCGTCGCCCATGAACGCCCCGTCGTCGGTGTGGACGAAGCCGTACGGCGAGCCGAAGACGATGGGGGAGCCCACGATGGTCTGCGGGACGCCGCCGTACGTCACCGTGGCGGTGAAGCGCTGGTTCTTCCGGATGCCGCTCTTCGGCGTGATGACCAGTTCCTGGCCCTTGCGGGTGAACTTGGCCTTGTGCCCGTTGACGGCGACCTTCGCGACCGTCAGCTGCTGCAGATCCAGGTCGAACCGGGACAGGTTCTGCGTGGCCCGCGCGGTCATCGTGACGACCCCGTCGAGACGCTTGGTCGAGGGGTTGTACTTCAGGTCGAGCCCGTAGTGCAGGGCGTCGTACCCGCCGTTGCCCTCGAGCGGGAAGTACGGATCGCCGATGCCCGGTGCGCCGGGGGAGAAGTGGGGCCGCGCCGCGGCGGACGCGGCGGGTGCGATGGCCGCCACGGAGGCGAGGGTCGCGCCGACGGCCACCAGACGGGATGTTCTGCGCATTTGGGGGGTTTCCTCGTGCAGAAGATCAACTGGACCTTGCGACTCTGGCGTATGTGCGCGGGGATTGTCCAGAGTGTGGGCCAGAGGTGGCCTGTGGCGGCATTGGCCGGATTCAGCCGGAATAAACGCACACGGTGGCCCCCGGAATCATCCGGGGGCCACCGCGTCGATCGCGATCGTCGAGTCGTCCAGGTGCCAGCAGTGAGACGTCGGAGGTGTGCTGTCGCAGAGGCGGAGATGCTGACGCGGTGGGGGTGCCGCTGTCTTGGCGCTCGATCTGGGGGCGCAGATCATCTTCGGCGTATTGCCAGGACCGGGAGACGCCGGCATGGCGGGCGACGGCGTCGAAGGTGAACCGCCGGCCGGTGGCGTCCATCCGGCGCAACGCGGTGACGGCGCGTTCGCGGGTCCGTTCGGCTCGGCGTGCGCTCGCGCCCGCCACCGGCCACAACCCCGGATAATCGACGGTGGTTCACGGCGACGATACAAAAACATGACACTGCTCAAAACCGGAGCTCCGAGTTGTCTCTTGGCCGGCTGTCTATCGTTCATGTCATGAGCGACCAAGCAGCGGCGGAGGAGTCGAGTGATCTTGCTTCCGGAATTACATCTTCGAACGTGGAGCAGCGGGGTGACATCCGGGATCCGCTGACAGATCACGGCCAACGCCGGCTTCTGGAAAGCTGGTGGACAAATGCTGCACTATGGGCGATTATTGCCATTTCTCCGGCGCTCGTCGTAACATTTCTCGTGCGACACTACTTCAATGCTAGCCTGCTCGATTTTACCCCGTAATGTCGGACAAGATCGACTACTGGCATCAGGTTGCGACATTCCGGACGGTCGGCTTCGCAGGTGGCGTTTACGGTGTCGACGAGCCGCATGCTGAACTTCCCTTTATCTACTTCGGCTCAAATGGGCCTGCGTACCCGATGCTTCTGGCGGGCATCGGATCGATCGCCGGATGGCGCCCGTTCTCGGGCCCGCTTATCAATATGACCGTCGTGGCGGTGGCGATTTTCAGCTACCTCGCGCTGACCAGGGCAGGCAGGATGAGAGCCGTGCTGACCGGACTGCTCGTGCTCACGTTCTGGCCGCTGATGCTGTATCTGACGACCACCATGCAGGAGACCTTTCACCAGGCATTCGCCGCCGCTCTGGCCGGGCTGTTCTTCCTGCTGTTGCGCCGCGGCCCGGACACGAGCCGCACGTTCTATACCGCTGCGGTCGCCCTGCTCGCGTTGGCCTCCCTGCTGCGGCCGACATGGGCGCTGCTGTTCGTACCGCTGTTCTTCCTGCGCGGCGCGGAGTTCTCTGGCCGGCGGCTCAAATGGGCGGCAGTCAAGGCGAGTCCGATCATCGTTGCAGCCTTCTGGGTCTGGAGTGCCGTGTCAACGCCCTATCCAGGCTTCGTCGCACAACTCACGGGGTCGGCCACCCGCTCTCCACTGGCCGCGGTAAAGCTGTTCCTCTGGCACTTCTGCAGCAGCACCAAGAAGCTCGCCGAGGGCAACTGGCTCGAACTGGCGCTGCGGGCAGCGCTGCTGCTGATCGTCGTGGCGGCCATCACCGGCGTTGTCCGTCACCTTCGCGGTAGCGATGCCGATCACCGCGAAGGCTTGGCCGCCTGTACGTTCCATCTCCTCAACCTCGTGCCGCTGCTGATCCTGTTGATAGGGTTTTACGACATCTTCGACTGGCGTGACTACCGGGTTCTCGCCCCACATGTACTGCTCTCGGTGCTGGTTGCGCTGGCTCGCTCCGAGCGGACCGTCGTGATCAGCGCAGTGGCCACCAATGTGGCCGTCGTCGGCGCGGTCGGACCCATTTTCTCCGAAATCCACTATCGGCACTTTGTGCCTGTGAATAAGAAGACCACCACACTTAGTCGCTATCTCGCTTACAAGCCGGGTGCGTCGGCATGGGAGAACACGATTCTGGTCGACCGCGCCAATTTTGGACCCGGACTTGTGAACGTACCCGCGGGCCTGGGCCTGACGCTGCACTTGCGAGAGAACGATCAAACGGTCCGGTCACGCTATCTACTCGTGACAGAGGCAACCGCGCTGAAGCTCAGGCCGGACCGACTCCGGTTGCTCACCACAACCGACCAGGGCAACCTATACATCCGCAAAGACTGATCCCATTATTCGCTCTGGTTTTTCTTTTGCGGCAAACGTTGAAGGAGTGATAATGACAGAGGCGCAGGCGGTTCGTCAAAGAGTGGTACCAGCGCGGTCGGATCGTCCGAGGCGACGGCCGATGAACCTGCTGCGATCGGGTTGGGTCCCTACGGCGCTTGTCCTTGCGGTGACCGTTGCGGTTCTTCGTTATTACGATGTCTCTTTCCGAGATACGGCGGTGTTCGGCGCCTCCGTGATTCTGGGAAAAACGGTACCGGGAGTGCTGCTCTGGCGTGCTTGCCGCGGCGGATCGCGGTTTTTCGCCGAGGAGGTGGCGGCCGGCACGGTGCTCGGTCACGCGATCATTGTGCTCGGCTACATACCGGCACGGTGGGCCGGGTATCCGTTGTTGGTGCTCGTGTGGCCGGGCGTAACCGTCGCCGCGTTCCTGGTCGTACCGGCACTGCGGCGGTTCTGGCGAGGAGCGGGGAACACCGTTCGAGTCCCGGCGCCGTACGCTTGGGGTACCGCGGTTCTGATCGCGTTCACCATACTCTCGAGTGGATCCGCGTTCTTCCGCCATCACGGGCTGGCCTGGCCGGGATATGCGAGGCCCTACGTCGACCTGCCTTTCCACCTCGGCCTCGTCGGCGAGCTGAAGCATCACATGCCCCCAGCCTATCCGGCCGTTGCCGGCGAGCCGCTCTATTACCACTGGTTCGCCTACGCCGACATGGCGGCCACCAGCTGGGTGACCGGGATCGAGCCGCAGACTCTGGTGTACCGGCTGTTCATGCTGCCGATCCTTGCGGCGTCGCTCGTTCTGTTCTTCGCCATCGGGCGGCGGTTGACCGGCCGGTGGTGGCCGGGACTAGCGGCCCTCGGGATCGCCTTTCTCGCATGGGCGCCGACTCCCTACGTGTGGGCACCGTCTCTCGGGGCCCACGTTCTGTCGCCCGACGAAGTCGCGTGGTACAGCCCCACGCACGGGTTCGGTGTGATGTTGTTCGCCCCTGTGGTCCTGCTGCTCGTGGACATTCTCCGCCAGCCGAGATCGGGTTCCGGCCCCTGGACGCTGTTCGTCACCTTGCTCATGGCGGTGATGGGGGGGAAGGCCGTCTTTCTTCCCATTCTCCTAGCCGGGCTCTCCGCCGTGCTGATCGCGACGATGGTGGCGCAGCGGCGGCTTCACCGGCCTGCCGTCGTGGCGATTCTGGCCGCGATGCCATTCGTGCTGATCGCGCAGCTCGTGCTGTTCGGCGGCCAATCTGACGGCATGATCGTGCACCCCGGGTCGGCCTTCGCGACGGTGGCCGCGGAAACCGCATCTACTCCCGATCCCTCCGTGGCGTTGGTAGCACTTGTGGCGTTGCTCAGCGCCTTCGGCAGGGTCTGCATCTGGGCCGGCGTATTCGGTCTTGCCGTCCGGCGGAAGACCTTCTGCGACCCATCGATTCTCCTAATCCTCGGGATGAGTGTGGCCGGAGTCGCCGTCGGCGTGATTCTGCGTTTCCCCGGCAGCTCTCAGCTGTTCTTCTACAACGGTGTGATTCCGTATATTTCCCTGGCGGCCGCCTGCGGGCTGGCCATCGTATTCCGCGAGCGGATCACCCCGGGTTTTCGAGTCGCGCTTCTCAGCACGGCAGGGGGTGGAGTCGTCACCTTTCTGGCAGTCCGCGAGCTGGATGGAAGCACCAGGCCCACGGCGGATGCGGCGGTGCTGCGGATCCTCGGTCCGTTCGTCGCGCTCGTGGCGATCACTGGAGTGTTCGTGGTGGTCCTGGCCATGCTCGGACGCCGGCACCGTGTCCTGCGGCCGCTGTCGCCGGCGTTCGTTGTCGCCTTCTTTACCGGGATGGCCCTTCCCGCGAGTCTGTTCCACGTCCGCCAGATGTGGCAGGGGCCGGCTTCCCCGCCTCTTCCGAGCACGACGATCAGCTCCGGAATCCTCGAGGCAGGGCGGTGGCTGCGGGACCACTCACGCCCTGGCGATCTGGTAGCCACCAACTCGGTCTGCATAAATGAGTGCCACAATCGGAACTTCTTTGCCGTATCGGCGTATACGGAGCGACGTATTCTGGTCGAAGATTGGGGATTTGAGTTGAGAACGCACGCTGAAGCGATGAAGCGGAACATTCCCGACGAGGCGGTCCCGTTCTGGGATCGACGGCGGCTGGCGGACAACGATGCGGCATTCCACCGTCCGTCGTCCGAGACGGTACGGCGGCTACGCGACGCGTACGGTGTCCGCTGGCTCTTCGTCGACAGGAGCTATGACCGGCCCGCTCCGGGCCTGGGTAGATTCGCCTGGTTGCGGCACGAGGCCGGCGCCTGCGCCGTCTATGAGATCCCGAACTGACGCCACCGCCGACGAGGCCTACGGCCAGGTCAACCGGATACCCACGACGCGGCACACGTACCGGCCACCCGCCACATATCAGGTCCGTACTTGGCGGGTCTGGTAAGCCCACATCGCCTTGTCGATGCTCGCCCACGCCTGGCTGGCGGTGGCCCGATCCCTGGCCACAAAAGGAATAAGCGCACGCGGTGGCCCCCGGCATCATCCGGGGGCCACCGCGTCGACCTGGAGGCGTTTTTCAGTCGGCCGGGACGAACTGCTCCTCTTCGGTGGATCCCTTCAGCGCCACCGTGGAGGAGTCCGGCGAGATCGCCGTGCTGACCCGGTCGAAGTACCCGGTGCCGACCTCGCGCTGGTGCTTGGTGGCGGTGTAGCCGTCCCGCTCGGCGGCGAACTCCGCCTCCTGCAGCTCGACGTAGGACGTCATGCCGTCCTCGGCGTAGCCCTTGGCGAGGTGGAACATCGAGTAGTTGAGCGAGTGGAAGCCGGCCAGCGTGATGAACTGGAACGTGTAGCCCATGTGCCCGAGCTCGCGCTGGAACTTCGCGATCGTCGCGTCGTCCAGGTGCTTCTTCCAGTTGAAGGACGGCGAGCAGTTGTAGGCCAGCATCTGGTCCGGGTACTCCGCCTTGATCGCCTCGGCGAAGTGCCGCGCCACGTCCAGATCCGGCGTGCCGGTCTCCATCCAGAGCAGGTCGGAGTGCGGCGCGTACGCCAGACCCCGGGCGATGCACGCCTCGATGCCGTTGCGCACCCGGTAGAAGCCCTCGGCGGTGCGCTGACCGGTCACGAATCGCCGGTCGCGCTCGTCGACGTCGCTGGTCAGCAGCGTCGCGGCCTGGGCGTCGGTCCGCGCGATGATCAGTGACGGGACACCGGCGACGTCGGCGGCCAGGCGGGCACCGTTCAGCGTCTTGATGTGCTGGCCGGTCGGGATGAGCACCTTCCCGCCGAGGTGACCGCACTTCTTCTCCGACGCCAGCTGGTCCTCCCAGTGCACACCCGCGGCGCCGGCGGCGATCATCGCCTTCATCAGCTCGTACGCGTTCAGCACACCGCCGAAGCCCGCCTCGGCGTCGGCGACGATCGGCGCCAGCCAGTGCGGGGCGGACTCGTCGCCTTCGGCCCAGGTGATCTGGTCGGCCCGCAGCAGCGCGTTGTTGATGCGGCGCACGACGGCGGGGACCGAGTTTGCCGGGTAGAGGCTCTGGTCCGGGTACGTGTGCCCGCTGAGGTTCGCGTCGGCCGCGACCTGCCAGCCGGACAGGTAGATCGCCTTGAGACCAGCCCGCACCTGCTGGACGGCCTGGTTGCCGGTCAGCGCGCCCAGCGCGTTGATGTACTCCTCATCGTGCAGCAGCGTCCACAGGCGCTCCGCGCCGAGGCGGGCCAGCGTGTGCTCCTCCTGCACCGAGCCGCGCAGGCGGATGACGTCCTCGGCCGTGTAGGTCCGCTCGACGCCGGCCCACCGCGGGTCGGTCTTCCACTGCCGCTGCAGCTCTTCGGCTGCTCCCTTGAGGCGACGATCGCTCATGGATACTGCCCTCCTCTGTCGTCCCCTGGGTGCTTGTGTCCTACTCTCTGGCCGCTGGAGCACTAAGTGAACTACTCGGTAACAAGAAGAACAGCAGAATTTTCGCTACTATGAAGCTGTGACGGGCTTTCAAAAAGAAGAATCGCTGAACTTGACGAATGGTCTAGACCTCGTGACGTTCGGCCAGCGGCTGCGGCACCTTCGGCGCGCCCGCGGCTACACCCTCTCTGAGCTGGGAGAACGCGTCGGCCGGGCGCCGTCCCAGCTCTCGCTGCTGGAGAACGGCCGACGCGAGCCGAAGCTGTCCCTGCTCCAGGCGCTCGCCGCGGCCCTCGAGGTCCCCATCGAGGAACTTCTCCGCAAGCAGCCGCCCAACCGTCGCGCCCAGCTTGAGATCGCCCTCGAGGAGGCCCAGCGCGACCCCGCCTACCGCGCGCTCGGCCTGCCCCACCTCAAGGTCGGCAAGCGAGTGCCCAACGACGTCCTCGAACACCTCCTCGCGATGTACGACGAGGTCAAGCGGAGCCGGACGAAGCCGACCGCCAGCCCGGAGGACGCCCGCAAGGCCAACGCCGAACTGCGCCGCCAGATGCACGAGCGCGGCAACTACTTCGGCGAGATCGAGCAGGTCGCCGCCAAGTCCCTGGAGGCCGCCGGCTACCGGGGCGGCGCGCTCTCGCAGGGCATGCTGCTGTCGCTCGTCACCCACTTCGGCTTCACCCTGCGGTACGTCCAGGACCTGCCGCGCTCGGTCCGGTCCGTCACCGACCTGCGCAACCGCCGCATCTACCTCGAGCGCGAGCAACTCGGCATGCACACGCCCCGGACGATCCTGCTGCAGACGCTCGGCCACATCGCCCTCGAGCACGCCGTGCCCAAGGACTTCGCCGACTTCCTCCGGCAGCGCGTCGAGGCCAACTACTACGCCGCCGCCACCCTCCTGCCCGAGCGGACCGTCGTGCCGTACCTCCAGGAGGCCAAGGCCGACCGCGAGCTGTCGATCGAGGACCTGTGCGACGTGTTCTCCGTCTCGTACGAGATGGCCGCGCACCGGTTCACCAACCTCGCGACGCACCACCTCGACCTGCCGGTGCACTTCACCAAGAACGACGAGAGCGGCACCATCTACAAGGCGTACGCCAACGACGGGCTGATCTTCCCCGCCGACGAGCACGGCGCCATCGAGGGCCAGCGGATGTGCCGCCAGTGGGCCGGGCGCCGGGTCTTCGGCGCCGACGACCGCTTCTCCGTCTACTACCAGTACACCGACACCCCCACCGGGACGTACTGGTGCCTGTCGCACATCGACCCGAGCCACGACCGCGACTTCGCCATCACCCTGGGCGTGCCGTACGAGCACTCCCGATGGTTCCGCGGCCGCGAGACGAACCGCCGCGTCCGGTCGGCCTGCCCGGACGGCGACTGCTGCCAGCGGCCCCCGGCCGAGCTGGCCCGTAGGTGGCAGGGCCACGTCTGGCCGTCCGCGCGAGCCCATTCCCACGTCCTGGCGGTCCTGCCGCCCGGCGCGTTCCCCGGAGTGGACGAGGCCGACGTGTACTCCTTCCTGGAGCAGCACGCCGAGACGTGACAGGAGGGTCAGCGGGCTGAGCGACCGCGAGTGGGGAGTGGTGAGCGACCAGCGAGGCCGCCACCATGTTTCCCCTGGCTGTGATGCCGGCGAAACGAGGGTGAAACCCTGACGGGTGTCAATGGGCCGGTACGCTGACGCAGGAAAGGGGACCATCAGGTGCTGCCCCAGGTACAGGCGTGGCTGCGCAACCGCATGAGCTCCGCGGCGGACTGGCCGGTGGACCGGCTCCTGGCCGCCAAGGGCCAGACCACGGTGAGCGTCGTGCTGCCCGCCCGCAACGAGCGCGAGACGGTCGGCGAGATCGTCGCGGCGATCCGGCGAGACCTCGTCGAGCGCGCCCCGCTCGTCGACGAGATCCTCGTCATCGACTCCCGATCCGTCGATGACACCGCCCAGGTCGCGGCCGCCGCCGGTGCCCGCGTCGTCGCCCAGGACGCCGTGCTCCCCGAGCTGCCGCCGCTGGCCGGAAAGGGCGAGGCGCTGTGGAAGTCGCTGCACGTCGCCCGCGGCGACGTGCTGGCGTTCGTGGACGCGGACCTGCGCAACTTCTCCTCCTCATTCGTCATGGGGCTGCTCGGCCCACTGCTCACCGACCCGTCCGTCGAGTACGTCAAGGCCTGCTACGACCGCCCGCTGAACACCGGCGGCGTCTCCGTCCCCAGCGGCGGCGGCCGGGTGACCGAGCTGGTCGCCCGACCGCTGATCAACATGCACTGGCCGCTCCTCGCCGGATTCGTCCAGCCGCTCGGCGGCGAGTACGCCGGTCGGCGCACGCTCCTCGAACACGTGCCGTTCGTCACCGGGTACGGCGTCGAGCTCGGCCTGCTCGTCGACGTACTGGAGGTCGCGGGGCTGGACGGGATGGCCCAGGTCGACCTCGGCACCCGCGAGCACAGCCACCAGTCGTCCGAGGCGCTCGGCGTCATGGCCGGCCAGATCATGCAGACCGCCTGGTCACGCCTTGACCGGCAGGGCCGCATCGTCCCGCTCGAGCCGCCGTCGACCGTGCTGACGCAGTTCCGTCGCGACGGCGACGGCCACCAGGCGCGGATCCGCGACGTCTCCGTCGGCGAACGCCCGCCGATGATCGAGGTCCGCGCCTACAGCGACTCCGCCGCCTGACCGGCCGCCCCGGCCGGGGAGAGACTCAGCCGGGCGACGGGGGTGCCAGGATCCCGCCGAAGGTCGGGTCCGGGTTGGCGCCCGGCTGCGCGGTCTTCTTGGTCGTGCCGCCCTTCGCGGAGGTACGCGCGGAGCCGCTGCCGTAGGCGTCCGGTGGCGGAGGCACCACGTCGAAGTGGGTCGTCGCCGCCGTCAGCCCCGACAGATCCAGGCCGATCTTGCTGAGCGGGGCGCCGAGCGCGTTGAGCGGCTTGAGCAGCGTCTCGCACTGCTTCGGCGGAGCGCCGAGGGAGTACGCCAGCGAGCAGAGCCACATCGCGATGTTCTGCGACTGCATCAGGTTGAGCCGGGAGTGCAGCGTGCCGTCCTGGTAGTCGTAGACCTGCATCGCGTTGGTGGCCGCCACCGGCGCCTTGTCCAGGAACTGCTGCAGGGACTGCTTCTCCTTGACGAGGATGCCGGTCACCTGCGCGAGGCCCTGGACGTTCGCGGCGATCTGCGTCTTGTTCTCCTTGACGAACGCCGAGACCTCCTGCAGCGCCACCGTGAGGCTCTTCAGCGCCGCCCGCAGCTCGGTCCGTTCCGCGTTGAGCGTGCCGGAGACGGTCGCGAGGTTCTCCGAGAACGCTCGGATCTGCCGGTCGCTCGCGGCCATCGCCTGGGTGATCTTCGCGAGGTTGCGCACGGTCTGGCTGGCGTCGCCGCGGTTGTCGGCGAGGATCCGGCTGACCTCGGAGAGGTCCTGGAGGGTCTGCTTGAAATTCTCGCCCTGCCCGTTGAGGGTCTGCGCGCTCGACTTCAGCAGCCGCGACAGTGCGCCGTTGGCGTTGGCGCCCTGCGGTCCGAGGGCCTTGGCCAGATCGTTGATCGACTGGTTCGCGTCGTCGAGCTCGACCGGCACCGCCGTGCTCGACAGAGACAGCGTGGCGCCGTTCTGGAGGGCCGCTCCGCCGCGATAGACCGGCGTGAACTGGATGTACCGGTCGGCGACCAGCGACGGAACGATGATGACGGCCTGGGCGTTCGCGGGGATCTTGCGCTTGGCGTCGTACGCCATCCCGATCTCGACCATGTTGCCCTTGGGCGTCACGCGGGTGACCTTGCCGACCTTCACGCCGAGCACGCGGACCTCGGTGCCGCGGTAGACGCCGGTGGCGCGCTCGAAGTAGGCGGTGACATGCGTCTGCTCACCACTGGGCCAGAAGACGGCGGCGAGCGCGGCGGCCACGACGACGGCCAGGACGGCCGCGCCGAAGGCCAGCACTCGGGTGGGGCGGGCATCCCGACGGCGGGGGGAACCGGGCAGACCCACTCAGACTCCCGTTCTATCGGGCGACCAGGGCCACGGGGGCAGATTGCGAAATAAGTTACCTCTTACCTCGTGCGGACGGTACCGCTTGTTACAGCCTCGTGACTCTCATGGCACGAAGTCAATCTCCTTCTGGGCGTAATGTGACACTTGCCACCCTGTTACCGCCGGTAGCACTCTGGCCGCTAGGGTGAGGTGGACATCGGGTCCAATAGCGTGCCCGCCGCCCGGGCCGGCCGTGAACGGAGGAAACATGTCGGACGACGGCGCCCCGGCCTTCTCGCTTGAGCTGAACGAGGATGTGCGGGCGGTCCAGGAGTGGGTCCACGAGTTCGCCAGAGACGTCATCCGGCCCGCCGGCCAAGAGTGGGACGAGCGGGAGGAGACCCCCTGGCCGATCCTCCAGGAGGCGGCCAAGATCGGGCTGTACTCCCTCGACTTCTTCGCCGAGCAGTGGATGGAGCCGTCCGGCCTCGGCATCCCGGTCGCGTTCGAGGAGCTGTTCTGGGGAGACGGCGGCATCGGCCTGTCCCTCGTCGGCTCCGGCCTGGCGGCCGTGTCCGTCGCCGCCACCGGCCTGCCCGAGCAGATCGGCGAGTGGATCCCGCAGATGTTCGGCACCGCCGACGACATCAAACTCGGCGCGTTCTGCGCCTCCGAACCCGACGCCGGCTCCGACGTCGGCTCGATCCGCACCCGGGCGGAGTACGACGAGGCCAAGGACGAGTGGGTGATCAACGGCACCAAGACCTGGGCCACGAACGGCGGCATCGCCAACGTTCACGTCGTCGTGGCCTCCGTCGACCCCGAGCTCGGCACCCGCGGTCAGGCCAACTTCATCGTGCCGCCCGGCAGCCCCGGCCTGTCCCAGGGCCAGAAGTTCAAGAAGCACGGCATCCGCGCCTCCCACACCGCCGAGGTCATCCTCGACAACGTGCGCGTGCCCGGCTCCTGCCTCGTCGGCGGCAAGGACCGGCTCGACGAGCGGCTCGCCCGCGTCCGTGAGGGCAAGCGCGCCGCCGGCCAGGCCGCCCTGCGCACCTTCGAGGCCTCCCGCCCCACCGTCGGCGCCATGGCCGTCGGCATCGCCCGCGCGGCGTACGAATACGCCGTCGACTACGCCCGCGAGCGCGAGCAGTTCGGCAAGAAGATCGGTGACTTCCAGGCCGTCGCCTTCAAACTCGCCGACATGAAGACCCAGATCGACGCCTCCCGCCTCCTCGTCTGGCGCGCCGCCTGGATGGCGCGCAACGGCAAGGAGTTCGCCAGCGCCGAAGGCTCGATGGCCAAACTCCACGCCGGCGAGACCGCCGTACGGGTCACCGAGGACGCCATCCAGATTCTCGGCGGCAACGGCTACACCCGCGATTACCCCGTCGAGCGCTGGCACCGCGATAGCAAGATCTTCACCATCTTCGAGGGCACGTCGGAGATCCAGCGCCTCGTCATCGGCCGTACGGTCACCGGATTGCCGGTCCGCTAGCGTTTCCGCAGGTCAGGCGCATTACGCGTGCACGTCTGTGCTGAGTTCGATCACGCTGCGCGTCGATCGGCGATTGCTCGTCAGACCCCATCGTTTCCCGTCGGTTCCCAACGCGGTGCTGACTTGGCGCTGACCAATGACCAGCCCACTCACAGCTCATCTCTGAGTTGAGCCGTCTACCCCTGTACGGCAAGATCTGCGAGATGGCCGCAGCGGCGATTGCGTACTATCGGGCACTCCTCGACCGGATCCCGACGATTCACGATGCGTGTCGACTGATGCCGGGGTCAGGTGCGCCAGCGTACGAACAGCCGATCGCCTGATTCGGCGTGAGCGGTCCTACGCCTGAGCGGGGTCCGACGTGATGGCCTTGATGGATCCGTCGGAGGTGAACGCCACCGTGAGGCGGTGACCGTCGGGGAAGCGGCCCTCGATCGCGTCGGGGCCCTCCGCGATCTCCGAGCCGTAGTGGACGACGAAGCCCCGGACGACCCGGCGGGGATCGGACGGGAAGACCTCGATGGCGGTCATCATCAGGCGCGCGGCCGAGAACGGATCGTAGGCGGCGACGGGCAGCTGCGGGTCGTCGAGGTGGAAGTACACGGAGCCCTTCCCGCCGTTGATCCGGCAGCTATGGACGCCGTTGCCGCCCAGCAGCGCCCCTGCGGCGATGGCCATCGTGGTCGCGGCCTGGTGTGGGTTCGGGAACCCGGAAAGGTCGAGGCGCCCGATGGTCAACTCGGCGATGTCGTGTTCCCGGCCGTACTCGCGGACGGCGCTCAGCGGCTCGACGGCGGGATGGTCATCGCGGTAGTGCTCGTTGGCCCAGGACCACAGCCAGGACTGGTCCAGGTGGGAGAAGCTGCCGAGCAAGGTGACGCCGTGGTAGGTGCGGCCCCCCGTGGTCAGTGTCCGCTCGTCGGTGTCGAAGTGGACCTCGCTCTCGCCCAGGGCCTCGTTCAGCACGTCCTGCCGGTGGATCGCCGCCGCCGCGCCCTCGCCCGCGAACGTCTCGAACCACGGGCTGTAGGCGCCGAGCCCGTACGGGAGATCCCGCCAGAATTTGGCCTGGTCCCGGTCGCCGTCCCCTTCGTAGATGTCGGCGAGCTTCCCGGCCGCCGCCGTGTGCCCGAAATCCTCCACCGCCCTGTGCAGCCATACGACGGCCGACTCCTGGTCGCCCTGCTGCCTGAATATCAGCCCGAGGCTGTAGGCGGCCTTCGGATGCTTGAGCTCCGCGGCCCGCTGCCAGGCCGCCACCATCGCGGCCTCATCGCCCTGGTCGCGCCGGACGTGCCCGAGGTTGTACGCGGCGCCGCCGTTTCCGCGTTCGGCCGCGCGCTCATACCACTCGGCGGCCAGCGCGAGGTCGCCCTTGCCCTCGTCGTCATGGATCTTGCCGAGGTTGAACGCGGCCTTGTCGTCGCCCAGGTCCCAGGCGCGGCGGTAGAGCTCCATGGCCTCGGGCAGGTCGCCCCGATTCTCCAGGAGCACCCCCAGGTTGAGGATCCCGCTGCGGTGACCGCCCTCGGCGGCCAGCCGGTACAACCGCTCGGCCTCGTCCAGGTCGCCGCCGCGCTCCTCCTCGTAGCCGACCTCGAAGGCGGCGGCGGGTACGCCCTGCTCGGCGGCACGCCGGTACCACGCCTCCGCCCCGGCCCGGTCGCCGTGGTCGAGCAGGCCGTGACCGAGGTCGTACCCGGCGACGGGGTGCCCGGCCTCGAACGCCTGGCGGAACAGCTCCTCGGCCTCCGCCCACCGGCCTTCGCGCTCGGCGGTCAGAGCGCGCTCACGCAGCTCTACCGCGGCGGGCGGGTACTGGGCATCGGTCATGCGGAAAGCCTCCAGGGGGGTCGGGTGTTTCCGATCACGACTACCGACGTACGCGACCATGGTCGCATTCCCCGCCGAACCTGATCGGCGAAGTGTCAGCGACGCCGGAGGACGTACGGCTGGATCAGGCCGAGGCCATGGGCGCGGCGGCGGGTGATGCGCGTCAGGTCGTAGGCGTCGTCCTTGGGGTTCCGATAGTCCTGGCGGAAAACCAACGGATTGAGGCCGCGTCTCGGACGGGTGTCCGTAAGACGTTCCCTCAGCGGACACCCGGGTGTCGATGGCGCGGCCGTCGCGACCAGCGAAGACGCCGTCTCAGATAGGCCGTCCGGTGAACGTCTCACTGAGCGGGGCCTATCCGGACGAGCCGCCGCTCAGCGCCGTCGCGGACTCTCCAAACCTCCGCAGGGCAGAGCTATATCCGTTGGATTTTCCACGATTACTACCGACCGGTGCGGCGTTCGGCGATCTCGCGGAGCTTGTGCTGCATGTCCTCTCGGTCCGGACCGGCGCCGAAGAAGGCGGCGTCCACCTCGGCGGCGGCCTGGACGGCTCGCCGGACGAGGTCGCGGCCTTCGGCGGTGGCGATGAGGCGATTGGTGCGGGAGTCGGCCGGGTCGGGGACGCGCGTCAGCAGGCCGCGGGCCTCCAGGGTGGTCAGGACCTTGGAGGTCATCATTCGGTCAGCGCCGGAAAGTTCGGCGGCTTGCTGCTGGGTCGGCGGGCCGGTCTGGTTGGTCAGCCAGTTGACTGACGCCAGCAGGTTGAACTGGGTGTGGGTAAGGCCCATCGGCCGGAGGCCGGCGTCCATCGCCTGCCGCCAGGCCAGGGCCGCGTGGTGCAGCCAGAATCCGGGGCTCATCAGCGGGCCCCGGGGCGGGGGGGTGTCGATCATCTCTGGGCGGCCTCCTGCTCCAGTGCGGTGAAGGTGCCGGCCAATGCACGGCGCACCTTGCGACCGTAGTAGAGACGGAACAGCAGGATGAGAGGGCCGCGGACCTCATAACGCTTCCAGACCCTGATCTTGCCGTCGCGGATCGGCTCCAGGCCGTGGTCGATGGTCAGCTTCCCGCCCGGCAGCGGCGACTCGGCCGTCCACATACGGCCGGGCTCGACGGCGGTGATGGTGTAGGGGCCGCCAGGGTTGCCGCGCTGCTTGGAGTAGCCGCTGGTGCCGGGGGCGAAGGGACCGTGGAGCCGATTCTCCATCTCGCGCGGGTCCCACTCGGGGAACCGTTCCACCTCACTCCAGACCGCCCAGACCTTGGCGCTGTCGCCACTGATGATCTTCTCATCGCCGAAGACGTACACAAGACCTCCTTTGTTGTCGCAACTACAATATTAGTAGTCGCGACAACAGTCCAGAGCCTGGGGGGCCTAATCACGTCATGGGTCAGCTATCTGACGGCTGGGGACACGTTCGGGAGCGGGGGCCAACGTTGCATGACGCGGCACTAGTGTCATGCGCCTGAAATTCGTCGGCAAAATCGTGCTAGGGATTCGAGGATCTCTTCGGCGGTCTTGGTCCACACGAACGGCCGGGGGTGGGTGTTCCAG
>NZ_JBFAJC010000079.1:0-47497 GCF_040655075.1 Actinoallomurus sp. NPDC050550
TTCACCGGACGCGCCGCGGAACTGCGGGCAGTGACCAGAAGTCTGGACAGTGGTGCGGCATCCGCGAGAGTGACCGTTGTCACGGGTTCGCCAGGAGTAGGGAAGACGACCCTGGCACTACACGCCGGTCCGGCGGGGAGCTGGGCCCAGCCCGGCGGCGGCCAGGATCCGGCGGATCGTGCCGTCGCCGATCCGATATCCAAGGCCGATGAGTTCTCCCTGAATACGCCCGTGGCCCCACCGGGGATTCTCCAGCGCCAGCCGAACCACCAGATCGCGGATGTCCTCGGCGATTCGCGGGCGGCCGGTCCTGGCCGGGTAGGTCCAGCGCCTCCTGACCAGACGCCGGTGCCAGGACAGGACCGTGCCCGGCGTCACGATGCGATGACCGCGCAGCAAGGCGGGCATCGCCCTGATCAGCGCTGCAAGCATCGCCCGGTCGGGCCAGTCCGGTCTCGGCCGGGACACCTGACGCCGCAGCACGGAGACCTCATGCCGAAGCACGAGGATCTCCAGATCCTTGGACGCATCGCTCCGAGCCGGCAGCACCAGCCAACCGACCACGCGAATGAAGATCAGATACAGGCGTCAGGGGAACACGAGCGCCGAGGGTAAACGACCAGATCAACTACCCTCTACGACTTCTGGCACCGCACACGTCCCATCAACCACCTCCGAGATCGCGCTCGAAAGCAGCCTGGCCTGCACCCGGCTAAAGATCAATTACACGAACAACGATCTTGGATGTGGCACTAGGTGCGCAATGCCGCTACGGCGTCCTGGCCGCAGGCGGCGGCGGCCTTCTCGGCGTACTGCGGGGTGGCGGCCACGCGCTGGCTGAACGGACTGTTCGGGGTCGCCACATGGCTGCCGGTGTACTCGCAGAGGATCTCAGAGTTCTGGAACCGGATCATCAGCTTGGCGATGCCGTTCGTACCGTCCTTGTTGACCTCGTCGACGACGTACGCCTCGTCGCCGATCCCGCTGACGGCGTGCTTCCCGACGATGCGGGCGAAGTCGGTGTCGGCCTTCAGGAAGCCCTGCATGGACGAGGCCAGGTAGCCGTGCGCGGTCTTCTCGACGGTGGCCGCCTTGGTTCCGGGCGGCGCCAGGTACACATCGACTGACACCATGAAGTCGCCCTGGTCCCCGGCCGCCGAGAAGCCCCAGCCGGTGCAGCCGCCCTGCCGGTGAATGATCGGCCCGGACTGGAAGGAGGTGCCCTCGATGCACCGGGTCCCGGTGGTGTAGGCAGAGAGGGTGGCGGGCCGCAGCATCCCGCTGGCCGACCCGACGTGGGTGATCAGGGCGGGCGCGGCGCTCCCGCCCCCGGTCGCCAGCCAGACGCCGACGCCGATCAGCACGCTGTGCGCCACGGCCGCCGCGCCCCCGGCCGCCCAGCCGAGGTGGCGGGGCTCCTCGGCCGGTTTGGCGTACCAGGGCTTGGCCGCTATTTGAGTGTCCACAACTGGATCCCTCCGTCGGTGCCGCTGTAGCGCGGGGCGGCTAGCGTGCGCCCGTCCGGGCTGATGGCCACCGGGTAGTTGCTGTCGGGGAACGTACGGGTGATCTGGTGGGTGGCCAGGTTCCACATCCGCACCGTGGCCGAGCCGGGCGCCACGTTGGCGCTGACCAGCGCCGTGCCGTCGGGGGTGAAGGCCATCGAGTAGACCATCCCGGCGCCGGTGAACTGGGCCTCGTGGCCGAGCGTCGCCGTGATCCGGCCGGTGGCCGTCTCGACGAGCTGGATGTTGCCGTCGATGCCGCCGACGGCGACCATACGGCTGTCGGGGCTGACGGCCAGCGCGTTCGCCCGGCTCCCGATGAGCGTGTGCAGCGTACGGCCGGAGGCGGCGTCCAGCAGTAGTGTGTCGTTGTTGTTCGACGCCACGAGCGTGCGGCCGTCCGGCGTGTAGGCGAGCACGCCCACGTGGTCGTTTCGGATGACCACGCGGTAGGTGGCGGTGATCCGGCCGGTGGCCGGGTCGGCGATCTGGATCTTGCCGGGGTCGCCGGCGGCGATGGCCAGGGTGCGGCCGTTGGGGGAGAACGCTATGGCGACGACGTTCTGCGGGAACCCTGTGATGGCACCGGTGGGGCTGCCGGTGTCGGCGTTGTAGAGCCGGACGGCCTTCTCCTCCGCGCGGGCCAGCAGCTTCAGGTTGGGGCTGAGCAGCGTCGCCTGCTCGTACTTGGGGATCGTCAGGTGCAGTACGTTCGTGCTCTTGCGGCTGGGCAGGGCAAAGTGCCAGACGGCACCGTCGTCGGCGGCCGAGACGAAGGCGGTCCCGGTGGCGTCGAACCGCATGGCGCGCGGGGAGCGCGGCCCGGCCAGCAGTGGCTGCCCGCTCGAATCCGACGGGCTGGGGCTGGCGGCGGACGCGGCCTGCTGTTTGTCGCCGGGGAGCAGGAGCAGTCCCGGCACGCTCAGCACGACGGCCATCCCGGCCGCTCCGGCGGCGCCCATCAGCAGCGCCCGGCGCGGGACGCCCTGTCTCGCCGGGGCGGCGCGCAGCATGGCCAGCGCCTGCTCGGCCGTGGGCCGGGCGGCCGGATCCTTGACCAGGCACGCCTGCGCGACCGGCCGCAGCCCTGGCGGGACCCGGTCGAGGACCGGCGCCTCGGTCAGCACCCGGTGCACGATGGCCGGGACGGTCGCCGCGTCGAAGGGTGACCGGCCGGTGGCCGCGTGGACCAGCACGCAGCCGAGCGCGAACACGTCGCAGGGCGGACCTGACGGGTCGCCGTGCACCTGCTCGGGCGCCATGAACGCGAACGTGCCGACGGGGGTGCTCTCGGCCGTGAGCGGGTCGGTGCCCTCGGCGCGGGCGACGCCGAAGTCGATGATGCGGGGACCGTCGTCGGCCATGATGATGTTGCCGGGCTTGAGGTCGCGGTGGACCAGGCCGCGAGCGTGGATAGCCGCCAGGCCCTCGGCCAGCCCGGCGCCGAGCGTCCGCACGACCGACGCGTGCAGCGGCCCGAGTTCGGCCACGACCTGGCTCAGCGGCGGCCCGTCCACGAACGCCGTCGCCAGCCAGGGCAGCTCGGCGTCGGTGTCGGCGTCCACCACCTGGGCGGTGTGGAAGCCGCCGACGGCCCTGGCCGCCTCCACCTCCCGCGCGAAGCGGGCCCGGAACTCCACGTCGGCCGCGTACTCGGGCAGGATCACCTTCACGGCGACCCGGCGCCCGGCCGGGGAGACGCCCGCGTAAACCTGGCCCATGCCCCCGCCGCCGAGCCGGCCGATCAGGCGGTACGGGCCGAGCTGGACGGGGTCGTCGGCGAGCAGCGCGTCCAATGACCGTCCTCCTTAACGTGATACCAAAAGTACAATCATGTTTGTTCGTAAGACCGCACGGGGCGGGCCGCCACCACGTCCCAGAGCGTCACCGTGCCGTTGACCAGCGTGGCCAGGGTGGTGCCGGCCGGGGCGAACGCCAGCGGCGGCCGGGCGCCGGGCAGCGTGGCGACCAGGGCCCGGGTGGCGGCGTTCCAGATCCGGACGCCGCCGTGCTCCCCGCCGCTGGCCAGCCGCTTGCCGCCGGGCGCGTACGCGACGTGGACGCCCTGCGTGGTCTGGTCGTCAAGGCTGGCCGTGAGGCTGGTGGGAGACAGGTCCCAGAGCCGGGTGCCGTTGCCCCCGATGGCCAACGTCAGCCCGTCGGGAGAGTAGGCGACCGAGTCGATGAAGTTGGCCTCGTTGTGGGTGGCCTGGACCTCGCCGCCGCGCGCGTCCGCGATCCGTACGGTGTTGCCGTCGGCACTGCCGATGGCCACGTGCAGGCTGTCCGGGTCGAAGGTCAGCGCGCCGACGGCGTCTGACTTGCCGGGGAGCGAGGCCGAGGCCGAGCCGGTGCTGAGATCCCAGAACTGGACGTCGTGGTTCTCCCCGCTGGTGGCCAGGCGAGTGCCGTCCGGACTGAGCGCCGCGACCGAGAAGCTCTCGTTCGGGCCGTTGAGGGTGGCCGTCAGTCTCCCGGTGGCCGTGTCCCACAGCTTGACGGCGCTGTGCTCGGCCCGCACGAGGGTCCGGGCGTCGGCGCCGAGAGTGAGCGCGGACCCGTCGGCCGACGTGCCCAGGCGTACGGTCCGCACGGGACCGCCCTGCACCGGGCAGCGCCACACGGTCGTCAGCCCGTCCCCGCCGACGACCACCAGCGTGCGCCCGTCCGGCGTGAACCCGAGCGCCACCACCCCGTTCGGCGCCGCCATACCTCGGCCCGAGCCCGCCCGCAGCAGGGCCGCCGCGCCGCCGACGCCCGCGACGGCCGCCAGCCCCACCCCGCCTGCCAGCAGCGCACGGCGGGGCACGCCGCGCTTTCCTTCCGGCACATAGGGCACGGCGTACGACGGCAGCGTGTTCTGCTCGTCCGGCCGGTGCGGTGCGACGACCGTGGGGTATCGCTGGTCCGTCGTCAGCGTGGCGATCAGGTCGGGCAGCGTCGGTCGCCGCGCCGGGTCCTTGGCCAGGCAGTGCTGGAGCACGTCCCGCAGCCCGGCCGGGACCCCGTCCAGGCGTGGCGGCTCGTACACGATGCGGCGCACGATGGACGGGATGGTGGTGTCGTCGAAGGGCCCGTGGCCGGTGGCCGCGAAGGCCAGCACGGAGCCGAGGGCGAAGACGTCACTGGCCGGTCCGGCCCGGTCGGCCCGGACCTGCTCGGGTGACATGAACGAGTAGGTCCCGAGGACGACGCCGGACGAGGTGAGCGCGGTGCTCTCGACGTCGCGGACGATGCCGAAGTCGATGATGCGGGCCCCGTCGGCCGCCATGATGATGTTGCCGGGCTTGAGGTCGCGGTGGACCAGCCCAGAGGCGTGGATGGCCGCCAGGCCCTCGGCGAGCTCGGCGGCGAGCCGCCGGACCGCCGCGGGATCCAGTGGCCCCCGGTCGAGCACCAGGTCCCGCAGCGACGGCCCTTCCACATAGGCGGTGACCAGCCAGGGCGGGTTTGCCTCGGGGTCGGCGGCCACCAGCTGGGCTGTGTGGAACCCACCCACCCGCCGGGCCGCCTCCACCTCCCGCGCGAACCGTGCCCGGAACTGCCGGTCGCCCGCGTGCTCGGGCCGGATGAGCTTGACGGCCACGCGCCGCCCGCCCGGCGACCGCCCGAGGAACACCTCACCCATGCCGCCGGCCCCCAGCCGTCCCTCCAGCCGGAACCCCCCCACCTCCCGGGGATCACCGTCCCGCAGCCCCTCCATCCACGCCCACCTCGTCCTCGCCGTACTCAACCGCCCCGATCATGCCAGAAGAACATCTTCATCTGTTTGTGACACCGCCATGACTCTGCTCCCATGGCCCGGACATCAGCCCACCGACCGAGACCGGCCTTATCCGCGCAACAGGCCTTCAGCTGGTACTGGTCGCGTCGTGACACAAGCCCCTGCGCGAGTTCTCGACGGCCGATACACGCCGCTCGGGACGATTGCGCGGGCCTACCGTGAACTGGAGCAAGCGGGGCTGATCGAGGGCTGTGGCCGCCGCGGAACCTTCGTCCGCGTGATGGCAGACGCCGACCGGGCGGAAAAGGCCCATCGGGCCCTCTCCACCGCCGCCGACCACCTCGCCGCCTGCCCGGCGACTCGGCTTATATTCGGTCACGTGGCCTAAGCTGTGCCGACCAGTACGCACCTTGGTACCCGCCACCCACGGACCGCAGGGCGTCGGGTGTTGAGTGATGGATCAGCCGTCTTCTTCCTCGGCGTTCTGGTCAACGGGCTGGCTGTACGCGGCGAGCCGGCTAAAGGTGTCAGGATCGGGGAGGCCGAGGGCGGACCTGGGGTTTCCCCCCGACACCTCGGTGATGCCACCGGTTCTCGATGACGGTCGCCCTGCCATCGTGGGGCACCGCGGGCGCGGTCTCCGGGGCTCCATCGGGGGGCGATGGTTGCTCGCTGGTTGCTCGGATGCCACGAAACAGCCCGTCAGCAAGCGGCACCAGCCAGCACGTGAACCGGTCGAGGCGCGGACGAACCGGCATAGACCGGCAGTGAGAGCACTGATCTGGCACGAGAGCAGCGGACTCTTAATCCGCGGGTTCGGGGTTCAAGTCCCTGACGGCGCACCCGTCCTGACCTGGGCGTTCTCGGTTTCACTGGGAACGCCCAGTGTCTATTTTGGGACAGTTTGGCGACCATGGCTGCTCCGTGGTTGCTCGCATGCCTGATCTTGGCACATCCGCCCGGCACCGCCGGAACGCTGCGCGCCACCACCTGCGACCCAGCCAGCTAACTGGCAGGGAGATGAATACGTCGTCCGAAGCCGGCAGACGACCAACCGACGCGTCCCCGCCCCTACATAACCAACACCCCTACCCCTGTGCGGCTGCGGCCAAGATCCGGCGGATCACGCAGTCCCCAGCCCGATGACCGAGACCGAGCAGTTCACCCCGAATCCGCCGATGCCCCCATCGCGGATTCTCGCCAACTGGACCACCAACTCCCGCAACTCGTCCGGAACCGGCGGACGTCCGACCGTGTTCGGGTAAGTCCAGCGCTTGGTGACCAGCCGGCGGTGCCAGGTCAACAAGCTGCCTGGTGTGACGATGCGATGGAGGCGAAGCCGCTTGGGCAGCAGCCGCGCCAGCGCGGCCGGCAGCGCCCGGTCGGCCCAGTCCGCTCTCGGCCGGGCGACCTGACGGCGGAGCACGGCGACCTCGTGTCGCAGCACCAGGATCTCCACCTCCGTGGATGCATCGCTTCGCGTGAGGAGGTCCAACCAGCCGAACAACCGGACCATCAGCAGATACAAGAGGCGACAGCGGCGACGCAGGCCGGCGCAGTGGGCCAGTACTCCTTGGCGGTGATCCAGGCGGTACTGATCCTCGGCGTCGAGGGAGCACGCCAACTGACTGAGGCGCGGAACCTGCGGGCCCGGTGACAGAAAGAAGAAATACCACCGGTCGCCATGCGCCTGTCAGCCACTACGCTGCGGCGGTGACGCCGTCTTCGTTCCATGGAACGCCGTGGCGGGGATCAGCCGAACCCGGCGGCGCTACCAATGGTCGCTCGTGGTGGACCTTACTCCGGGCACGACGCGACACCTGGCGTCGAGGGCTCGTTAGCGTGGGACACGAAGGCCTCCTGTTGGCGGAGCGGTTACTAGGCAGTTCCACTCCACAACCGGAGGCCTTCGCCAATCACGCACATTCAGACTGTGTCGTCACACGGCCTCAACCAACCTGCCTGGGCAGTACACCTAGCACGGGAAGGGCCCGCCAGCGCATCGACGCGTGTGCTGTATCAAGAACACGATGCCGTACTTCACCAACTACGCATCATCTCCCGTAGCGAAACCGCCGGCGATTGAGCCCATCGGACCTTGTGAGACGCGGACGTACCTGGCAGGCCCCCAAGCGCCGTCGCCGTGGTTCGAGGCCGGCATGTACCGACCGGGCGTGGAGTACCGAAGACCGGGAACAACTGGCGGCCACCAGTGACATCTGCCGCGCCGTTTCGCCGTTTGCGCCGTGGCAGCGCAAGCGTTAGGACTTCAGCGGTACCGCGCACTGAACCAACCTGGCCATCGGCGAGCTGCGCCGGCTCGTTCTCCTCACCGGTTCCAAGACGTTCGGATGCGCGGGCCGGTCCACGAGTGCGGTCCAGCCATGAACACGCTCTGTAGGTAGCAAGAGCCGTAGCGGAAAGTGCGGTTGCCAACAAGCTCGACGTTCCGGGCCCGGCAGGCGGGAAAGCGGTCCAGACGGCAGGATCATGGTGATGCAGGGTCTGAATATCGACGCGGCCCAGCCTTGAATGACCGTGACCGTTGAAATCCCCTCGTGGCTCGGTGCCCTGATCGTTCCCTAACGCCCACCTGACCGGTCGGCTCTAGCCTCCTCCAAACCCGGCTTGAGGTGAGTAGATGCCAGCACAGGTGGAGACGGTCGGACTGCGGATCGCGCAGCTACGTCAAGCGCACAGGATGACGCAGGAGGCTTTGGGCGACCGGAATTGCACCGCAGCCGATGTGGCCCGGTTCGAGTCTGGTCAGGCCGAGCCGTCCGAGGGTCTCCTGCGCGGGTTCGCTGTCCGGCTCGGGTGTCCTCTTTCTTATCTGAGGAGAGTTCGCGTAGGGAGCGGGCCCGGCCTGGTCCGATCAGGGACGGCAGGGTGTCTCGAAGCACTGAGGCAGGGCGTATCGGGGCGGGGGCGATCGAGTAGATGAGGATCGGGACCTGTCCCGGTGTCAGGATCGGGTGGAGTCTGGCTTGGCCGAAGGCGCAGGGCATGGCTACCAGTCCGCCTGTTGCGTCGAAGTCGAGGGTGTCGGGGCCTGGGATGATCAGTTTCCCGTCTTTCCAGGCCAGTCCGTCGTGGAGGCCGGCGAGTGCGGCCGCCGGGCCTTGGGCCAGGAGGGTGGCGGCGCGCCCGCCGAGGTCGGCGTGGAGTTGCCGGGAGATTTGCGCCCAGTCGTCGGCCAGGCATGCGTCATAGAGCTTGCGCAGCGCGTCCACGGTGCCGTTGAGGTCGGGAAATGCCGCTTCCAGGGCCTGGAGTTCGGTGTCGAAGCCGGGCTCGGTGTATCCATAGCCCGCCAGGGGCGGTGCCAGGAACGCCGGTGGGGCTGAGGGGTCGGCATTGATGCGCGCGACGAGATCGTCGGCGGACGCAGGGACGTTGCGACGCGCTGTGTGCCACCAGGCGCGACGGAGGGAGGAGCCACGGCTGCACGCCGAATCGTGGACGCCGTGCACGAGATGGCCCAGTGGTGAGAGCGCGAACCTGGTCTGGGCCAGGTCCACGGCGGGATAGCTGATCGTCGTCACATCACGCCCCCGAAGACGCATCAGAAACGATCTCCAGCGTAGAAGGCGCAAGGGGAACGCGATCAAGGTCTGGCCGGATCAGGCCATTGGACCAAGCCGACGACGGGGGGACCGCAGGTGATCGTTTAACTCGAGGGCTTAAACGATCGCGCCTGCCTTGGCCGCTGCGCATAATGGCGACGCGTATCGGATCGAGAAGAATTGAGGGCGAGGAGGTTCACTATCAGGTCCGTTGTAGTCGCAGACGGCGAACCATCGACACGGCGAACCCACCGCCCCGATGATCTTCTCCCAAGAAGGAGCCACACAAGAACGGAGACGGGTGCGGCTCCTTCGGAGGGACCTCCTCATCTGCGCGGACATGCGGTCTCGCCGTTGGCGCCGGATCGTTTGTTCTTTCACCGTCGACAACACGACGGTATTCGGAAAAATCGAGTTCGATGAAAGGAGCATCATGAAGAAACATGTCTCGCGCGTTCTGGTCGCACTGGGTGTGGCCGGAGCTTCGGTCTCCGCCATGGCCGGCACCGCCCATGCGAACTCTACCGGCGGCTGTCGCTACGACTACGCGGCGGTGGGCTACGGCTATAACCTCATGCCTTGCGTGGGCTACGCCGCCGCCGCGAACACCGTGAGCGCCGCCGTTAAGGTCAAGATCGACCCCAACTCCACCGACGTCTACGTCTGTGGGGAGCTCATTCCCACCAACGGGAATATCAGCGCAAGTGTCGGCCCCGTCCACTGCGACTACGCCGGCACAAGCCCGAACCACACCACATACGCCACCAAGGCCTACGCGAATGACTCGTATCCGTTCCGTTTCATTGGTGGTGATTGGGTCTACGACTCCTGGATCGTGGACAATGGCCATCGTTACGGCGACGTCCAGAGCCCGCCGATCTTCTTGCCCTACTAGTACTACATAGCTAGATCTGAATGATCTGGAGGCGCAGGTGCCGCCTGAAGTGGCATCTGCGCGTTTCGGCTTGGTGGCCGCGGCGGAGGTTGGACCAATAGAGCCCCAGCTCAATGGTGTGATCGTCTTTGCCGATCAGGTTGAACAGGTTGTCCCTGCCGAAAACTACATCCGTGCAGGTGAGAGGTGTGATCGTCGGTGCCAGCACACACGGCCTGACGGCTCAGCTGATCGCATCAGAAGTGGGCGTGGGGACGCCGTCGCCCCGGCATGATGGTTGGCCGTGTTGCTGCGACTGGCGTACTTGACGGTGACGAACACGTTCGCGGTCTTGCGTCTTCTTCCGATGGACGACCGGGACAAGGACGCCGAGATCCTCACCTTGCGGCATCAGATCGCGGTGCTGGAGCGCCAGCTGGGTGGCACGAGGGTGCGGTTCACCGCGCCGGACCGAGCGTTCCTGGCGGCGCTGCTGCACCGTCTGACACCCGAGGCGCTGCGCCAGGTGCGGCTGCTGGTACGCCCTGACACCGTGCTCTGCTGGCACCGCGACCTCGTCCGGCGCCGGCACGCTGCCCGGTCAAAGCCGAAGCGACCTGGCCGGCCACCGACGGTGCGTTCCATCCGGGCGCTGGTGTTGCGCCTGGTCCGGGAGAATCCCCAGTGGGGCTATCGGCGGGTGCACGGCGAGCTGCTCGTGCTCGGGGTGAAGGTCGCGGCCTCCACCGTCTGGGACATCCTCCAAGACGCCGGGATCGAGCCCGCACCCGAACGCGCCGCCGGCACATGGGCCGCCTTCCTTCGGTCCCAGGCCGACGCGCTGCTGGCGTGTGACTTCCTGGAGACCGTCACCCTGACCGGGGCGCGCATGTACGTCTTGGCGATGATCGAGCACCGCACCCGCCGGATCCGCATCCTGGGTGCGACCGCCCATCCGACCGCCTCGTGGGTGACGCAAGCCGTCAGGAACCTGGTCATGGACCTGGAAGACGCCGGGTGCCGGGCACGGTGGATGATCCGGGACCTCGACAGCAAGTACCCCGGGCTGTTCGACGCCGTCCTGGCCGACACGGGCATCAAGATCGTGCTCACGGGAGTCCGGATGCCACGCATGAACGCGATCATGGAACGGTGGGTGCTGACCTGCCGCCGTGAGCTCCTGGACCGGGCCCTGATCTGGAACCAGCGCCACTTGCTCCAGGCGCTGCGCGAGTTCGAGACCTTCTATAACCACCATCGTCCTCACCAGGGCATCGACAACGCCCGCCCGTGCACTCCGCTGCCCCCTCCGATCACAGACCCCGACCAGATCATCCGGCTGGACGTACGAAGACGCCAACGCCTCGGCGGAATCCTCAACGAGTACGAAAATGCGGCATGACCTGCACGGACGGGGTTTTCGGCAGGGACAGGGTGTATGACGTCGAACTCGCCGCGGCCGGGCAGGCCGGCGACTCAGGCGGCATCCCATGAGCACCACATCGAGCGCCAGAGGCGGGGACGCCGGATCGGCGCAGACGCGCCTCGTCTTCTCCGCGGCGGCGCTGCTGCTCCTGCCCGTCCTGTTCGGTGCCGCCTTACTCGGACACCACGACGGCGCCCAAGCGGCCTGCGGGCAGCAGGCCGTGCCCCAGCCCAGCGTTGCACCCGACGCCACCAGCGACATCCCACCGACTTACCTCGCTCTCTACAAAGCCGCCGGGCGACGCTACGGAGTGCCGTGGAACGTGCTCGCCGCCATCGGCAGCACCGAATCCGACCACGGCCGCGACCACAGCCCCGGAGTTCGCTCCGGCGCGAACCAGGCCGGGGCGGCCGGGCCCATGCAGATCGGCATCGGCGGCCAGGCAGGCAACAACTGGGGCGGCGCCCCTATCCACCCCGCGAGCGAGCACACCGGTGGCGTCGGCATCGACGGCAACGGGGATCGACGAGTCGACGTTTACGACCCCGCCGACGCGATCCCCGGCGCGGCACGGTTCCTGCTCGCCCACGGCGCACCCGCCCACCTGACCCACGCGGTATTCACCTACAACCCCGACCGCCAATACGTCCGCCACGTCATGACCCAAGCCGCCCATTACGGCCCCGGAACCGCCCCGGCAGCCACGGACACCGGGACGGACCCGCAGGCATGCCCGGGGGACGTCGACGCGTACGCTGACGCGCCCGGCGGCATGGCCGGGGCGGTCATCGCCTACGCCCGGGCGCAGATCGGCAAACCCTACGTCTACGGCGGCACCGGCCCCGACTGATTCGACTGCTCCGGGCTGGCGATGATGGCCTACCGCGCCGCGCACCTCACCATCCCCCGCCTATCCGACGCCCAATACTGGTTCGGCAAACACATCCCGGCCGGAACCGAACAGCCCGGCGACCTGGTGTTCTTCGACTACAAACCCGGCCACACCGGCCCCGGCCACGTCGGCATCGTCTCCAACCCCGCCACCGGCATGATGATCGTCGCACCCCACACCGGCGCGAACGTGCGGCTGCAGTCGTACAAGGCTTACCCCGGTGGCGCGGCCGGGTTCACCCGGCCCGGAGCCCGTGCGGCGATGTCGGTTCCACGTTTGCGTGGGAAATTCCATGGGAGCATGAGCAATGGATGAGCAATTCCACGTTTGGATGGTCATCGTCGGGACGTTTGCGAATCGACCCGAAGGTCTTCCTCGGCGGTGATATCCACGCGGTGATATCCATCGCCGTAGTCGTGGAGGTACAGGTGAGGCCCATGGCCGTCAAGAACATGCCAATCCTCCACCGATTCCCCTGCCGGACCGACGATCTCCGCGGTGTCCAGCCACCGGACCGCACCGTCAATCAGGTCGCACCACGAGAGCTGCTCGCCAGGCCCGGCGAGCAACAGGTGGTCGCCATCGAAGGCGAGCGCGTGCACGTCGCCCACCGGACTGTCGTACTCGGTGATGAGCCCGGCCTGTATCCGGATCAGTGAGGGGCTTCGATACGCCCAGGTGGTTCCCGCATGGGAGTTGACGGCATCGTCATAGCAGGCGATCCCCGAGTCCCACAGCCACGTGCCATGGGTATCCCGGCGCACGAGACTGGACGCTCCAGACCAGCCTTCCTCGCCATGCGTGGTCCAGATTGTGCCGGAATCGTCCGAAAAGACCCGCTCGATGTCATCGCCCAGTGCGAATGCGCGCCGATGTGTCCCATCCGGGCCGAACACATGGGCGTTGCGGGAATCCTCGTAGCCTCCGATCCACGGGGTACGGGGGCATGCGATCAGCAGCTCGCCGCGGGGCAGCAGGGCGATCACCGGGTAGGACACGGGAAGGTACGTCAGTTCCAGCCGACGCCACTCACGTGCTTGGTGGGTGTAGAGCACTGCCGGGCAGGACCGCGGCGGCCGGTAAAACGGCATCGACATGTCGTTCGGCCCACGGACGAAGCCTCGGGCCAGACCAGGCTCGCTGGTCGCGAGCATACCGATCACGCCCTCTGAACTGGCCGTGTACGCCAGCCCGGCCTCTCCGTCCGCCAAAGGCGCCGACGGAGCTACAGGCACGGTAGTGAAAACACGCACCTGCACGACCATAAAGCACCTCAACGATGGTGTAGCCCGGCAGCTCGCACCGCGCGCCAACCAGCTCCTCCAACCCCACGTTGATCAGTTCCGCAGGGTTGTCCTTCGGCCCGTGCATTCCGCTGATGTACTCGATCCGCCGCGGTGAAGGACGGCTACCAGCCCGGGTAGCGGCGGTACCAGGCCGCGTCGGTGGGCGGTCGCGGGCCGAACTCGCGCAGGGCATCGTGGGCGAGCGTTTCGATCACATCGCGCAGTTCGAGATCATCCAGCCAGTGTCGCGGGATGGCCGAGACGTCGTAGTGAGCGCCGACGATGTTCCCGCACACCGCGCCGGTCGAGTCACTGTCGCCGGAATGGTTGACCGCCACGACCAAGGCGTCGGCCAGGTCGTCCGTGCTCAGCGCGGCGCAGACACCGATGGCCAGGGCCTCCTCGCCGACCCAGCCGCCGCCGAGGCGGTCGGCGATGAGCTCGGGTGCCGGGCGGCCCTCGGCGGCCAGGTCAATCGCGACTTCCAGGGCCCGGGTCTGTTCCTCGTGGCCGTCCCAGCGCGTCAGCACGGATCGTGCGGTCGCCACTGCGGCGGGCAGGTCGGCGCCGGCAAGGAGCCGATGCACTATCACGGCCAGCGCACCAGCTGAGAGGTAGCCGCTGGGATGGCCGTGCGTCAACGCCGCCGTGGCGGCCGCACGCTCGAAGACCTCGGCGGGATCCGCGCCGTACAGTGCGACCGGGGCGGCCCGCATGACGCCGCCGCACCCCTTTGAGTCGTTGACCCGCTGGGCCAGGGTGCCGGGCCGTGCCGCTGTGCGCGAAACCGCGCAGCGCCCGCACGCAGGTGTTGCCGGGGGCACGGGCGGAAAAGAGCCCGCGGTTGCCGACCAGCCAGCCGGAACTAGAAGGTGCCGCGCTCATCGAGTACGACCCGTCGCCAGCGATGCTGGAGAGCACCGCGCGGTGGATGAGAATCCGGGACGACCTCACCGCGGGGGGTTCACCCCGGCCGAGATCCTGCGGGCCTTCCTCCGCGCCGTCTCCCCCGCATACGACATGCCGGGCCGACGACGGAGATGCTCGCTTGGATGTTCGCCGAGGCATCAGGCACCGAGAGCGCCCGCGAGGTCTGTGAACACCTGATCGCCCTCGGCGAGGCTCCCGTTCCGCCGGGAGCCCTACGGGGCTGTTCGTTCGATGGTTATGCGGTGCACTCGGCCAAGCCGTCGTGGAAGGTCTGGTTGTTGTCGACGTAAGCCCCATATACCCAGCCGTCGACGTCTTCGTGATGGCGCAATCCGTCCCGGAAGTAGATGGCGGCGTCGATGTGGTACCAGACGTTGCCGAGGTTGTTGATGGTCTCGCCGCGTGTCCAGCAGGTGGCGTGTACCGCCGAGCCTTCGTTGTAGTAAAGGTCGCCGTAGCGTTTGTTGGACTCGGAGTTGGTCCAGTCATAGATGCCGACGTTGTGTCCGGCCGACAGCGGAGCCCAGCCGTCGGTGGCCGCGTCGGCGGCTGGGACGGCGGCGAGCGGGGCGATGAGCACTGCACTGGCCGCGGCGGCGCCGGCAAGTGCCCGCCGGATTAGCTTGGTCAAGTGGATCTACCTTTCGTGGGGAGACGTCTGCCTTCCGGGCAGGCTGCACTGATCGAGTACGACCCTGCTGCCACGGAAGGCGACAAGAACTACCTTCGGCGCCTGTGACTGGGTTGGGTTGCCTGGGCGGGGGGTACGGGGGCAACCCCCCGCCCGGCGCTCGCGATCACAGCAGGCGGTGCTCAGTGTCGCGGCGGAGCCCTTAGCTCCGCGTTGGCTACCGTCCGCGCGTTCCCTGCCGACGCAACGGTGAAAAAGCTGCGGCCGGCGGCCTGGCGCTTGCCAGGGAGAGCAGGGGCGGCGGCGCAGCTTGACGTAATGGCGGAACGGGTGGCTGCTTCGTGGCGAAGCGGACGGCGGTCGATCGGTGTCGGCTTCGGCCAGGACTACCGGGACCCCATCGGCCTTCCACCGCCAGAGCGGTGCGCACGCTGGCGGCCGCCGGTCTGGCCGAGACCATCCGTGGCCAGACCGGGCGGACCTACACCCAGCGGCGCTGGGCCCGCCTGGTGGTGATCGGCCCCCTGTGAGGGACGGGACTGCTGGTCCGCAAGCACCGCTACCCGTGCCAGAGCGACGTCGACGTCGCCGACCTCCGCGCCGCCTACGGCCCGGACGCCGAGGTGGCCCTGGCCCAGGCCGCCCGGCACGGCTTTCACTGGTGGTTCGGGCGACGCCGTCCCGACGTGACTCGCGACTGCCAGGTCGCGGTCAGTGAGACCGGCGCCCGCCGGGCCCTGACCATCGCCGAGCGCGCCGAGGAGGAGCGGGCGATCCGGGCCACGGTCGGACGCATGGTGGACGAGACGCCGCGGCTGGCGAGGCGGCGCCGCTGACACCTTGCGGCTCGCCGTAGCTTCGGGAGTCCTGGGCCGTCTACGTGTCCAGCGGTGAGCAGACGTCTGCGACATGGGCCGATCGAGGGTAAGGACCGCCGTCGGGTGCCCTACTGCACTCGGTGCCGGTGAAGCCATGAAGTTTCGAGGATCAAGTAGCGCCAACCCTCCGCGGTCGCGGCCACGGGGTCGAGTAGGTCGTTGAATTCGTCCACCGCGACCAGGAAGATCTGTGCGTCTTTGTAGATCGTGCTGATAGAGACGCGCCCGCCGTCATCGACCAGTTCGAAGGGCATGTATTCCGGGAGAGCGACCAGGGCGATGTGTGTGGTCTTCTCGGGATTGAAGTGAGCGTGACCGTCGCGCGCGACCTTCCAGTCGTGGCCAGGCCAGGTGCGGAGTTCGGACGGTGTGGTCGGAACCAGGATCTTGGCATCAATGAGCATGTCCCGGTCGCTGATGTCGTGACCAGCTCGACGGCCGCCGAAGAGGACCGGGCTGCCTCCCTGTGCTTCGCGCCAAGCGGCGACGACGTACTCGCCGAGGAAGGAGCGTATCGGGCTGAAGGCACTGTCCTCGATCTGCATGTGAACCCCTATTTTTGAGATCTGCGTCGCAACGATCTATTTGCCGAGTCTGTCGAATGCCACTGACAGTCATCGGGCATCGGGGGGTGAGCTCGGATGTCGTGACTCGGGCCCGCTGCGAGCAAGTTCGCGTCGGAGCATGAGGTTTTCTCCGTGAGCTTGTTCGAGTGCGGCTCGAAGTTTCTGCACTTCCTGGCGGTGCTGCTTCTTGAGCTGGGTGATCTGGCTGGTCAGGGTGAAGATGATCGTGTTGTCGGTCTCGGTCGGCGTCGGTAGCTGGGCTGGTCGGCTTTGGGAACGCAGTCTCTCGATGCGGCCGCGTAGGTCGGTGTGGGCGTAGAGGAAGGTGTGGGAAACCCCGGCTTCGCGTTGGACGGCTTGGAAGGTGATCGGGTCGCCGCGCTTGACGAGCGCGCGGATAGCTTGTTCGGCGGCCTCGGTCTTGGCCTGGGACTTGGCTTGGGCAGCGGCGGCCAGGGTGGCGATGCGTCGTTCACGGGCGGTCATGATCGTGGCTTTCGATGGCGGGTCAGGTCGAGGGTGAGCGGGACCGGGCCGGCGGTGGTGCGGCAGCCGGCGCCTTGCACTGCCCGGCACGGTGTGGCTCGCAGGGAGGCCAGCAGACGGGTGAGGGTGTCGCGTTCGGCGTGGCGTTGGGCGAGCCAGACGTTGTCGTCGGGCATCGGACGGCCGTGGCGCTGCTGGAAGGCGGTGGTGGTGCGTTCGATCAGGGCCTCGGAAGTCCACCTCTGCTTCGACGCCTGGGCGGTGCGACTGCGGCACGAATGCCTCGACGGGACCACGGCCGGCCATCGCGCGGATCTCGCCCCGGCGCACCGCGACATACGCGCGGACCATGCCGTAGGAGATGCCGTGTGCCTGATGCTCCTCAAGCAACCGGTCGAAGACTCGCTTCGCGGTGTGCCGCTGCTTGCGCGGCGCGTCCAGATCGGTCCGCAGCATCTGGTCGATCACCGGCTTGTACGGGTGCAAGCGGGTCGGCCGCGGCGGCAGCTTCTTACGCGGCTTGGGCCAGGCCGACTCCAGCGCGTTCTGTACCGTCGGGTGGCCGACGCCGTACTTGCGCATCACGGCACGCTTCGACAGTCCGGCACGGCAGTCCCTGCGGATCGCCGCGTACAGCTCGACCTTGGACTTCGGCGCCATCGACGCCTCCTCGCAACACGGAGCATGGCCATGCCCCCACCGCAAGCCCCCTGGTGTTGCCGAAACTCACCGACATGATTTTGTTCGGGAGAACTACTGACCGCGGTTGTTCGTGAGTTCTGACCACACCTGGCGGCCGGAACCGTGATCAATGTTCGCGAGAACTGACCGCGGTGCGCGGTGCGGACTGGATGCGGCGCGTGGCTGGCGGCGGCACGGGTCTGCGTGTTATCGCTGGCCTGGTCCACAGAGGTTCTCGCCGTCGCGACCAGCGGGCGGGGCCAGGCCCGGAGCCAGGACTCGCCATCGGCGTCAACCTCGCCAGTCAGAAGTACCAGAAGCTGTACATGTGGTGGCCGTGGGCTGCCACGTGGCGCGCGACGATGGCCAGTCCCTGCACGGTGTACTCGCCGTGCGACGCCGCTGCCGCTGACAGCGCCTCAGTATCCGCGACGGCCAGCGCATGGGTGAGCGTGTCGGTGATCGTCACCAGGCCGGCCTCCACGACGCCGGCGCCCTCATCGAAGATTTCAGTGATCTGGACGCAGTGCCTGGGGTCCGCCGCAATCTCCTGGCTGTCCCGGCCGGTGAGGAGCGCTTCCAGCTCGGCCAGTACCTCGGGCCGAAGTTTATCGTCCTCGTGGACAGGTGACCTCCCCAGCCAGTCCCCGAGCTCCGCGATCACGGTCTCATCGTCTGGGGCCGCGAAGACTATGTTCATCTCTCCCACGAGTCCAGATCATCCTCGGAAGTACAGGGAGCCGCTAGGCCTTTCCAGAGGATCAGGCTCGTGACCTCGGGGCGTGGGTTTGCAGCTAACTTCCGTAGATAGCAGCGCGACATCAAGATCCGGCTCCCCGGACCTCCCCCACGATCTTTCGGGGAGGGACTACGCGGTCTGCTGCGAGTCAGCCTGGCGATAAACCGCGATGCGGTCGGAACTCACGACGTAGCGGTGTACTCCCAGGCCAGAACCATGCGGTTCGCCGCGGCGGGCGATCAGTGGCTTGATGTTCTTGGCCCAGACCAGACGCCGGTACTTGTCGTGGTCATAGCCGCGGTCGGCGAGCAGGTGGTCGGGCCTGCGGCGGGGCCGCCCGATGCGTCCGCGCACGGGCGGGACCGCCTCCAGCAGTGGCATCAGCTGGGTGACGTCGTTGCGGTTGCCGCCGGTGAGTGAGACGGCGAGCGGTGTGCCGTGGCCGTCGGTGATGACGCGGTGTTTCGAGCCCGTTCGTGCGCGGTCGACCGGGCTCGGTCCGGTTTTGGACCGCCCTTGAACGCCCGCACGTACGAGCCGTCGATCACCGCCCGGGACCAGTCCAGCTTTCCGGCAGCGTGCAGCTCTGCCAGCAGCACCTGGTGCAGCCGGTCCCACACCCCGGCCTCACGCCATTCGGCCAGGCGGCGCCAGCAGGTCATTCCCGACCCGAACCCCAGCTCTTGGGGCAAGAACTCCCACGCGATACCCGTGTGCAGGACGAACAAGATCCCGCACAGCACCTTCCGATCGTCCAGCCGCTTGCGGCCTGGATGATGCGTACGCCGCTCCACCTTCGGCAACAACGGCTCGATCCGCTCCCACAGACCGTCCCGCACGATCCACGGCGGCTGCTCACCCTTCCTCACACCGAAGATCAAACAGACAGAGCCACCGTCACCGGGCAACAGTGATCATTTTGTTAGGACCTCTTAGTCGTCCTGGCCGCTCGGTTACGGACCGGGCTGTACAGCGCTCTGGCAGGTGGAGGGCACTGGGCGACTCCGGGGTGACGGTGAGGCCAGACCCGTGGGACGGGTCGCGTGAGATTCATGGCGTCGTCGGCGAGGACGCCACGAACTCACCCGCAGTAGCGTGACGGCGTGTTCACAGTCCGTGAGGAAGCGTGTCGGGAGGAGACTGATATGCGCGTGCTGGACAGGCCTGGCCGTCGGGTCGTGGCGGGGCGGGCGGCAGCAGGAGCGGCACGGCGGTTCGCGGTGGCGGCCGCCACCGCGGCCGCGGTGCTCAGCACCGGTCTCGTCGGGGCCGTGCCGGCCCAGGCCCACGGACCGGTGACACCCGGCACCGCCGCCGTCGTCCCGCCCGGCACCTACAGCATCGAGAACGTCGGATTCCGCGGGCAGGTGCTGACCGCGGACGCCCAGAGCAACACGGTCGTCGGTTCGCCGGCGGGCGAGACCGCCACCCAGCGATGGACGGTGGCGCCCGCCGGGGGCGCCTACACCATCAAGAACGTCCAGACGGGCCGGTACGTGGGCAGCGACGGCGACCGGACCGTCCTGCAGGATGCTCCTGCCAGGTGGAACCTGGCCCCGCAACCCGGGTTCCATTACGCGATCCGAAAGTTTGGGGAGGGCCGGGTCATGGAGCTGACTGGCGGCTCCGACGGCGCCCCGGTGCAGCTCAGGCACTACGCCGGCGCCAACGCCCAGTGGGTCATGATGTTGCACCGCGTGGATTGACGCGGGCTGAGGCTGGGGAGCTCGCGCACCGACGTGCTCGCGGCATACCCCGGGATCCCGGGCCGGTCGTCTCGGCCGGTGTGCAGAATCGTGTCGTCCGGTCCGCCCGTCACCCGCGGTGACGGGCGGGGTGGGTCGGGTGGACATAATGTCTGAACCCGACCACCGCCCGGGCTGCGCTCCGGCCCGCCGGAACCCGCCGCTGGTCAGCCCCGCTCGTCATGAACTGACTGATCACCGCCTTTCCGAGCAGGGTGCAGCAGTCCTTCGGTCGTCGGGCATGGTCCCGGTGGTGAGTCGGCGAACGCTTGGGATCGTCAATGAGATGAGTGCCGGCACGGCGATGAGTGCGGCGCAGACCGCAAGGACCGTTCGGGAGCCGAGCGTGTCGGCGGCGACGCCCGCGGCAGCGTAGACGATGGGGGTGGGCAGGACGGTGACGAGTTCCTGGTAGGCGCTGACGCGCCCGAACTGGTCGATTGGGATGTGTCGTTGCGGTGCGGTCACCCGTGCGACCTGTGAGGGCCCGAAGGCGATCCCGGCCAGTAGTGCCCCCGCCACGATGAGGGGCAGGGGCAGGTTGGCGCTCATCGCGGCGAATCCGGCCGCTGTAGACGCGGTGGCGAGGCTCATCAAGATTCCCGGTCGGCGGCTTGGCCATCGGGCGGCGAGGGTGCTGCCGATCGAGGTCGCGGCGGCGAGCGTACCGGTGATGGTTCCCCAGCTGAGGGCGCCGTGCAGATGCTCGCGCGCGTACAGCGGGCCGATCAGCATGGCGGCGAACGCGCCACCGGTCACGCAATCGGCGAGCGTCGTGGTCCACAGCCAGGCTGACGGATCTGCCCGGGGTTTGCTTCCCGGATGTTCGTACGGTCGGAAGGCGTGTGAACAGGATGGCGGCGGTGCCAAGGCAAAGGAACCGCGGTCATGAAGCTGACGACCATGACCCAGGTCACCCTCGATGGAGTGATGCAGGGAAACGGCGCCGCGTCGGATGACCGCAGGAACGGATTCGAGCGCGGCGGTCGCACGCCTGCGCCGCGGCACGTGCCCTGCTCGCCTGCCGGCTCCTCCAGTCCGGCCTCGTAGGCGGGCCGCCGCCGGGCGGCCGGGTGGTCCATGCTCCCGGCGGCCAGCGCGGACTGACTTTATGGTGCGGTATCTCCATCCCCGTAACTAGGGGTAGCGCAGGTGGCACGGTTTCTTTGGGACTGGTGACCTCGCAGGTGAAAGGGCTGATCGGCCGGAACGATCTGTGTCCCGTCCGTATCAGTGACAGTTTTGCTTCTTTCGCTGCGTCTGGGTCGTATGGTCCCGTCAAGTTGCGCTCAGTTCCCTTACGATCACCCGCCGTGATGGAGTGGTCGTTCTTCCGATCGCGATCGGTGGGAGAGGTGGTATCGGCTCGTCAACGCTGCTTGAGGGAAATCCCGCGCCGTTGGGGTGCGGATGTTCGCGGAGGAGGGGTCTGTGATGGGCACTTCAGGACGGGGAGTCGGGCAGGGCGGCGGCCGGTGGGCGCAGCTGCCGGTGTGGAAGGGCGTGCTGGTGCTGGGAGTGGTGGCGCCGGCCGTCGCGGTGGCGGCGGGAGGTGCGGTGGCGGCGGGTGGTGGGTCACGGGTGCGGGCGGCCGGCACTCAGATCGCATGCACGAGCATGGCCGGTTCCACCACCTTCAGCCCCGGGATCACGGGCACCTCGCAGTCGATCGAGGCGACTTCCGCCACGGGGCCGCAGAACCCGAGGCTGACCGGTTGTTCCGCTGCCAGCCAGCCCGCCATCGTCAGCGGGACAGTGGCGTGGTCGAAGGTGACGGGGACCGCCGACTGCACGACCAGCAACGGGAGCGGCACCTTCACCGTCACCTGGAAGGACGCCTCCGGCGGGATCGTCGGCACGAGCACGATCACCGGTTCGGCCGGTTTCACCATCGACCCCAGAGGCGCCATCACCGTCTCCGGCTCTGGGACCGTCACCGCGGGACTGTTCAGCGGCGGGACGGCCCTGCCGGTGTTCCTCGGGGTGGCGGCCGACCTGACCAAGTGCGCGACCACCGGCGTGACCAGCGCCTCCAGTGGCGGGAGCTTCGCGATCGCCTGATCAGCACCGTCCTGGCCTGGGACGACCGTCCTGTCCCTGGCCAGGGAGGGGCTGGCCCCCGCAAGGCCCCGGGCGGGTCGGCTGGAGGCCACCCACGCCGGGTGCATCTTTCGTGCATTCCTTCCGTTCGGACAAACCTGTAGGTGATCGGAGGCTGGACGGGTGAGGCTGAGCACGCTTGCCGGTTCCCGGCCGGTCCCGCACGGTCCCGGGTTGTTCTACCGCTGGGCGGTGGTGGCGGCGCGCAACCATCGGAGGGTCCTTGCGTGCTGGCTGGCCGCCGTGGCGTTCGCGCTGGCGCTGTCGCCGGTTCTGCTGGGTTCGCTGGGAACGCCGCCGCTCACGGTGGAGGGTTCCGCCTCCGCGCGCGCCGAGGCGGCTCTGGCTCGGGGTGTGCCCCTGTTGGGGCGGGAGCAGATGATCGGGGTGTTCCACTCCGCCGGCTTGACCGCGGCCGATCCGCTGTATCAGCACGCGGTGGAGGGCGGCTACCGGGCGCTGCAACGCCAGCCCGGGATCACCTCGGTCATCCCGCTTCCGCGGCCGGGGGGCGCCCCCGCCGGGGCGGTTCCGGCCGGCCCGTACCGGCCTGGCGCGCTGCCCTACCGGTCGCCGGACAACCTCTACGCCTTCGTCGGGGTCACCGGATCCGAGCGGGATCGGCTGCGTCGTTTCCCCGCGCAGCGCGCGGCGCTGGAACAGGCCACGCAGCGGCTCTCCCGCGGGCGGGTCAGCGCCTATCTGGTCGGCACGACGGCTTTGGGATACGACGTCAGAAACATCGAGGTCGCCGACGTGCGGCAGATCGAGGGCGTCGCGGTGCCCCTGGCCCTGATCGTGCTGGTCGTGGGGCTGGGTGGGCTCGGCGCCGCGGTCGTGCCGCTGATCATGGCCGCGGTGGCGATCGTCGTCACGCTCGGGGTGTTCGCGGTCGTCGGCAGGGTGGCCGGTTTCGACGCGTTTTTGCTGACGGTCGTCGGCGTGGTCGGGCTCGGTGTCGGCGTCGACTACTCGCTGCTGGTGGTCAGCCGCTACCGGGAGGAGCTGGGCCGCGGCCTCACGCGTGAGCACGCGGCCGGGGTGGCGGTGGCCACCGCCGGCCGGACCGTGTCCTACAGCGCGGCGGTGGCGGCGGTGGCGGCGCTCAGCCTGCTGCTGGTACGGGTCGCGATCTTCCGTGAGTTCGCCTTCGGCGCGTTCGTGGTGATCGTGGTGGCGATGGGCGCGGCGCTCAGCCTGCTGCCCGCCTTCCTGGTGTGGTGGACGCCGTGGCTGGATCGGGGAATGGTGCCGTGGCGGCGCAGGTCCTATGAGGCGGTGTTGTCCGATGAGGGGGTCTGGGCACGCTGGGCCCGGCAGCTGATGCGCCACCCGTGGCCCTACCTGATCGGTGCCGGCGTCCTGCTGGTCGGCTGCGCGGCGCCCGCTTCGGCGTTGCGGCCCTACCCCGACATCCAGCGGCAGACCCTGGCCCGCACCTCCAGCGGCCGCGGGCTGGCGGTGCTGGAAGGCGACTTTTTCGGCGGCGCCCCAGGCACGATCACGGTGCTGGTCGCGCGGCGGCCCCGCACCCTGCCGCCGAAGGTCACCGCGCTCACCGGCGCCCTGTCCGCCGACCCGCAGGTGGCCGCGGTCATCTCCATCACCGGCCGCGACGTCACCGTGCTGGGCGCGGTACCGCGGGAGGGCCCGGACTCACCACGCACCGCCGACCTGGTCCGCCGGATCCGCACCCAGATCGTGCCCGCCGCCGCGCCCGTCGGCCACCGGGTCCTCGTCGGAGGACCCAGCGCTCTGCTGGTCGACGCCCACCACGAATTCACCACCAGGCTATGGTGGCTGATCGGCCTGATCCTGACGGCGTCCCTGGTGTTGCTGACCCTCATGCTGGGCAGCCTGCTGCTGCCGTTCAAGGCGGTCGCGATGAACCTCGTCGCCGTAGGCGCCGGCTACGGGCTGCTCGCCGTCTGCCAGCACATTCTGCCAGGAGGGGTCCTCGGCTCCGCCGGTGCCGTGCAGTTCTATTTGCCGTTGCTGGTGTTCGCGTTCTTGTTCGGGCTGTCCATGGATTATGAAATCTTCCTGGTCCGCCGCATCCAGGAGATCTACCGCGCCACCGGCGACAACACTCATGCGGTGGCCGCGGGGCTACAGCGCACCGCACGGCCGATTTTCCTGGCCGCCGCCATCATGGTCGCCGTCTTCGCCGCACTGTTCACCTCCCGCATCCTGGAGATCCGGCAGTTCGGCTTCGTGCTGATGGTCGCCTTCGCCGTGGAGGCCACCCTGATCCGGCTCCTGTTGGTCCCTGCGGCGATGCGGATCCTCGGCCGCTGGAACTGGTGGCTGCCCAGCCTTAGGAGGAAGCATGTCCACAGATCTCGGCCTGGCGCTGCCCCTGGGGCAGGCGAGCCTGGAGGTCACCCAGTTCCGGACCCGGGTGCGGGCTCTGGTGACCGACCGGGTGGTGCCGCTGGTGCCAGAGGCCGAGCGTGAGCGGAAGTTCCCGGCGGAGGCGGTGGGCGTGCTCGGGCTGGCCGGGTTGTTCCGTGAGCGGTGGTCGGGCGGACCGCACGGGGATCTGGGCAAAAGCGTGATGCTCGCCGAGGAGTTCGGCCGGGCCGGGCTGGGCGGAGTCGGGGTGGGGGTGGGTCTGCATCTGGAGGCGGCGGTGCCGCTGTTGCGGGGTTTCGCGCGCACCGAGTACGCCAGGAAGGTCCTCGACCACGCTTTGGATGGCCGGTTCGTGTGCTGTGTGGCCACCTCTGAGCAGGAGGTCGGCTCCAATCTGGCCGAGGTCGGCACCGAGCTGAGCCGTGAAGGCGGCCGATGGCGGCTGCGCGGAACGAAATGGTTCGTCTCACCGGGAGCAGCCGCGGACGTCGTGCTGGTGCTGTGCCGCGCGAGTGAGGGCCTTGCGCTGGCGCTGGTACGCCGGGAGGGGGTGCGGGTGGTCAAGAAGGTGGACACGATGGGCATGCGGGGGCTGGAGACCTGCCGGCTGGCTTTCGACACCGAGATCCCCGACGAGGCGATCCTGGTCCGCCCGGGGACGGCGCTGCCCGCGATAGGTTCCGCGCTGGTCTATGAGCGGCTCTCGACCGCGGCGATGATGCTCGGCGTGCTCAACCTGGCCTTGCTGGTCACCGCGACCCATTTACGGCGCAGAAAACAGTTCGGCGTACCGCTGTATGAGCATCAGGTGCTCCGGCTGCGGTTGGCCGACCTCATCGCCCAGACCACGCTCGCCCGGCGGGGGCTGTACGCCGCCGTGGCGGAGTTCACCGCGGCGGGCGTGGCGAACATGTGCGAGGTCGCTGGAATCAAGGCGACCGTGGCGCGCATGGCCGAGCGCGTCGCCAGCGAATGCGCGCACGTGTTCGGCGGCCACGGCTACGTCGAGGACGAAACGTGCTTCCCCCAGCTCCTGCGCGACATCCGGATCGGCCGGGTAGGTGCCGGGACCGACGAGATGATGTGGGAACTCGCGGCCAAGGGCATGCGCACCGACGACGCCCTGTACGACCGGTGGGTGTGGTCGTGACCGGCACGATGCTGGTCACCGGCGCCACCGGTGTGATCGGACATGAGCTGGTCCAGCAGGCGGCCGAGCGGGGCTGGGAGGTAGTGGGCTGCGCGACCACTGCCGCCGGTGGCGCCATCCCGTGGGTCATGGGAGTGCAGCCGGTGCCCCGGGAGCTGCGGCGCGGCTGGGATGTGATCGTGCATCTGGCCGGCAGGCCCCGGGTCGACATGTCCCCGGAGCAGGCCCAGGCCGCGAACGTGGCCCCGGTCCTGGCTCTGGCCGGGATCATCACCCCGCAGACCCATCTGATCCATGTGTCCACCGCCTTCGCGACGGGCCTGTGCGGAACCGTGGACTCGGCTGATCTGCGGGACTACCGCAACAGCTATGAGTGGTCCAAGGCCTGGTGTGAACGGGTGGCGATCGAACGGTACGCGCCGCTGAGCATCGTCCGGCCGTGCCTGGTCATCGGGCGCCGGAGCGATGGCGCCGTCGCCCGATTCTGCGGCCTGTACGAGTTCGTCTACGGCCTGGGCATGGGAATGGTCCCGGCGATCGCCGGCCTTCCCGAGGGACTGGTCGACCTTGTGTCGGTCTGCGACGTCGCCGACTGCATCCTGCGGCTGGCCGCCCAGGCGCCGGCACGCAGCACCCGGGTGGAGTCTCTGGGCCGGGGAGCAGGTGCGCTGACCGTCCAGATGGTCACCGAGCAGACCTTCGCCGCCATCAACCAGTTCCGGGCCGGCAAGGGGCTTCCCGCCATGGAGCTCCCGCCCTTCGCCGGGCCCCTCGTCGGCCCCGGCGGCCGGGCGGCGGCTTCGGTGAGGCCGGCCCGCAGGGTGATGGAGGCGATGATGGAGTACCTGTGGATGCGCGACCCCCTCCCGGTCACCTGGCGCGTCGACCCCATGGAGGAATGCCTCGCCCAGGCAGTGCGCTGGTGGGCGGTGCGCCGCCCCGAGATGACGCTGCAGATGACAGCCCCCTGGGAGCGCAGATGAGCGCTCTGGCCCGCCCGGGGCAGGCTCCCGTCTTCGGTGAGCGGGAACTCCTCGCGCACATCCAGCAGATACGGCAGCCGGTACATCTTGTGTCACGGATCCGCGACGGGGCCATCGGCGTGGCGTCCAGCACCGAAGATCTGCTCAGCGCCGGTTGCCGGCCGCTCGGCACGCTTCCACCGCTGTACCCGGAGTGGCTGGGCGACCGCTCGTTCGGCACGGCGCACAACGTGCGTTTCCCGTATGTGGCGGGCGAGATGGCCAACGGCATCGCCACCACCCGGCTGGTGATCGAGATGGCTCGGGCCCAGATGCTCGGCTTCTTCGGCGCCGCCGGACTCGAGCCCGGACAGGTCGAGCGGGCGGTCGATGAGCTGTCCGCCGGGCTGCGGGGAACCCCCAACTGGGGGGTCAATCTGATCCACTCACCGGCCGAGCCCGAACTGGAGGAACGGGTCGCCGAACTGCTCGTCCGGCGGGGGGTGCCCCGGATCTCGGCTTCGGCGTACATGACGCTGACCCCGGCGGTCGTCCGGTGTTCCGCGACCGGGCTGCGCGAGGACGGGCAGGGCGGCGTCACCCGGCGCACCCATCTGTTCGCCAAGGTCTCCCATCCGGACGTCGCCGCGCTGTTCATGTCGCCGGCTCCGGAAGAGCTGCTGACCGTGCTGGTGGGCCGGGGACAGCTCACCGAGGCCGAGGCACGGCTGGCCGCCCGGGTGCCGGTGGCGGCCGACGTCACGGTCGAGGCCGACAGCGGCGGCCACACCGACAACCGGCCGTTGGTCGTGATCCTCCCGGTGATGCTCGCGTTGCGCGACCAACTGTGCCGCCGGTTCGGCTATGCCGCTCCGATCCGGGTCGGCGCGGCCGGTGGCCTCGGCACTCCCGGCGGGGTGGCCGCGGCGTTCGCGCTGGGCGCCGCCTACGTCATGACCGGTTCGGTGAACCAGATGGCGGTCGAAGCGGGTGTGTCAGAGCAGGCCAAGGCCATGCTGGCGGAGGCCGGGCCCGCCGACGTCATGATGGCACCGTCGGCGGACATGTTCGAACTCGGTGTCAGGCTGCAGGTGCTGCGCCGGAGCACGATGTTCGGCCCCCGCGCCGCCCGGTTGTACCAGATCTACCGCGAGCACCCCTCGCTGGAATCGATCCCCGAGCCGGTGCGGGAAAAGCTCGAGCGGACGGTGCTGCACGCCTCACTCGAAGAGGTCTGGCAGGAGACCCGCCGGTTCTGGGAGCAGCGCGATCCGGCCGAGCTCGACCGGGCAGAGCGTGATGCCAAACATCGGATGGCCTTGGCCTTCCGGTGGTACCTGGGGCGTTCAAGCCGCTGGGCGATCGACGGCGACACCGGCCGCCGTACCGACTACCAGCTCTGGTGCGGTCCGGCGGCCGGTGCTTTCAACCAGTGGGCCGCCGGGACCTTCCTCGCCGAGCCGGCCGGCCGGACCGTCGTCCAGATCGCGCGCAACCTGATGGAGGGCGCGGCCGTACTCACCCGCGCCCACCAGCTCCGCACCTATGGCCTGACGGTGCCACAGGCCGGATTCGCCTACCAGCCTCGCCGATTGACCTGAACCTTCGAGGAGAAGTCCATGCCCGACCGTCAGGTTCCGATAGCGATCGTGGGGATGGGCGCACTCATGCCCGGCACGACCGACGTCGACGGTTTCTGGTACACCATCATCGCGGGCCGCGACCTGATCACCGACGTCCCCGAGACTCATTGGCTGGTGGAGGACTACTACGACCCCGACCCCGCAGCCGAGGACAAGACCTACTGCAAACGCGGCGCGTTCCTGCCGCAGGTGGATTTCGACCCCATGGCCTTCGCGATTCCGCCCACCATCCTGGAGGCGACCGACAACGCTCAGCTACTGGCCATGGTCGTCGCCGAGCAGGTCCTCAACGACGTGGCCGAGGGACGAGGTGAGCGGCCACTCGACCGGGAAAGCGTCAGCGTCATCCTCGGCACCGGGCAGACCGAGCTGTTCGGGGAGATGGAGAGCCGCAACCGGCGACCACTCTGGATGAAGGCACTGTGCGAGCACGGGATCGCCGAGCCCGAAGCCAAGGCGATCTGCGATCGCATCGCCGCCCACCACCTGCCCTGGCGGGAGGCCTCCTTCCCCGGCCTGCTGGGCAATGTGGTGGCGGGCCGGGTGGCCAACAGGTTCGATCTGCACGGTACCAACTGCACGACGGACGCGGCCTGCGCCGCTTCCCTCGCTGCCGTCTCGATGGCCGTGGACGAGCTGAGCCTGGGCCGCGCGGACATGGTCGTCACCGGCGGCGTGGACACCCTCAACCACATCGGTTCCTTCCTGTCGTTCAGCAAGTCCCTCGCGCTGTCTCGCACCGGCGACTGCCGTCCGTTCTCCGACGCCGCAGACGGGACGATCCTCGGCGAGGGCATCATCATGTTCGCGCTCCGGCGGCTGGAGGACGCCGAAGGCGACGGCGACCGGATCTACGCCGTCATCCGCGGCGTCGGCTCCTCCTCAGACGGCCGGGGCGCGGCCATCTTCGCTCCCGTTCCGGCCGGGCAGGCCCGGGCGCTGCGCCGCGCATACGGTGCGGCGGGTTATGACCTCGGTACGGTCGGGCTGGTCGAGGCGCACGGGACAGGCACGACGGCCGGCGACGCCGCCGAGGTGGCGGCGCTGCGGGAGGTGGCGGCCGATTCCGGGCGCACCGATCGGCAGTGGTGCGCCCTGGGCTCGGTCAAGTCTCAGGTCGGCCACACCAAGTGGACGGCCGGCGCGGCCGGGCTCTTCAAGGCCGCGATGGCGCTGCACCATCAGGTCCTGCCTCCGACGATCAAAGTGGACCGTCCCGATCCCGGGCTCGGGCTGGAGACCAGCCCGTTCTATCTGAACACGACGGCACGGCCCTGGGTGCACAGCGCCTCCCACCCACGCCGTGCTTCTGTGTCGAGTTTCGGATTCGGTGGCACCAACTTCCATGTAACGCTCGAGGAGTACACCCCTGGCGGCGGCCGGGCGGCCCGGCGGTCGCGTACGGCTCCGACGGAACTGGTGCTGGTGTCCGGACCGACGCCGCGACACCTGGTGGAGCGGATCCGGGGACTGAACGCAGGCCGGGCACTGGCCGACCTCGCACAGCATTCCCAGCAGCGGTTCCGGCCCGCCGACCAAGCGCGGCTCGCGGTGGTCGCCGCGGACGCCGTGGACCTGGCGGCCCGGCTCCAAGAGGCGGCCGCGGCGATCGAACGGCGGCCTGGGGAGGCCTTCTCCACGCCGGAGGGCGTCCACTACGGTGCCGGGCGACCCGGCAGCGGACGCCTGGCCTACCTGTTTCCCGGCCAGGGTTCCCAGTACGTCGGCATGAGCGGTGAGGTGACCATGCACTTCCCTCGAGCGCAGGCCGTCTGGGACCGGGTCGACCGGCTCTGTCCCGCTGACGATCTGCTTTCCCGGGTGGTGTTCCCGGTCTCCGCGTTCGACGAGGCCGGGCGTGAGGATCAACGGCTCCGGCTGCAGGCCACCCACCAGGCTCAACCCGCGCTGGCGGCGCACAGCCTCGTACTCCTGGACCTGCTGCACGCGCTGAACCTGCGCCCTGACTGCGTGGCCGGGCACAGCCTCGGTGAGCTCGTCGCGCTGCACCAGGCCGGAGTCTTCGACGCCGACACCCTGATCGGGCTGGCGCGACGGCGCGGTGAGCTGATGCGGGACGCGGCCGCTGCCCCGGGGGCGATGCTGGCCGTGGCCACCGGGGCAGCGGAGGTCCAAGCCGTTCTGGAGGCCTGCGACACCGACCAGGTGTGGATCGCCAACCACAACGCGCCGAAACAGCTCGCACTGTCCGGCGCGGTACAGGCCCTTGAGACCGTGCGACAGAAACTCCTCGCGGGCGGGATCACCAGCACCTACCTGGACACCGCCGCCGCGTTCCACAGCCCGCTGGTCGCAGCCGCCGCCGAGCCGTTCTCGGCCGCGCTGGCCGACGCGCAGATCCTGCCCCCGCAGATCGATGTGTACGGGAACGCTGACGCCGCGCCCTATCCCGCCGAGGCGGCGCAGATCCGCCGCAGGCTCGGCAGCCAGCTGCTCACCCCGGTCAGGTTCGCCGACCAGATCGAGGCGATGTACGAAGCCGGCGTCAGGACGTTCATCGAGGTAGGCGCAGGCTCCGTGCTCACCGGGCTGATCGGCGCAATCCTCGCCGGGCGCCCGCACTGGGCGGTCGCCCTCGACCGGCGCGGCGGGCACGGCGTGACCTGCCTGCACGAAGCGCTCGCCGGCCTCGCCGTACGCGGTGTCCCACTCGATTTCGCGGCGCTCTGGGAGTCCTACCGGCCCCCCCGGCGGAGCACGGTCCCCGAACCGGCCAGGACAAGTGTCAAGCTCAGTGGCGCCAACCGCAGCGAGCCCCCGGCCACCCGCCCGCAGGAGCGGCCGCCGTCCTCGGCCGGTCCGGATGCTGTTCACCGGCAGGCGCCGGAGCCTCCCCCATCCCCGGCCGAACCTGCCTGGTTGCAGATCGTGCAGGAGTCCCAGCGGCAGACCGCTGACACGTACGCCGCCTTTCAGCGGGTGATGGCCGACTTCCAGCAGTCGATGGCCGACAGCCATCAGGCTTTCATGAAGACCGCGGAAGCCTCGTTCACCATGATGAGCACCTACCTGGGTGGTGGCGGCGCCCCGCCGAGCCTGCCTTCGCCCAGCCTGCCTTCGCCCAGCGTGCCTTCGCCCAGCCTGCCCTCGCCCAGCGTGCCGGCGCCGGCACAACCGCCCCCCGAGATCCCCCCTGCTCCGGCGGCGCCGGTGCAGGAGACGGCCGCAGACCTGGACATCGAGTCGCTGCTGCTGAGCGTGGTGGCAGACAAGACCGGCTACCCGGTGGACATGCTGGAGCCGAGTATGGACCTCGAATCTGATCTGGGCATCGACTCGATCAAGCGAGTGGAGATCCTCTCAGCGATGCGGGCGGCGGCCCCTCACCTGGCCGGCGCGGACATCTCCCAGCAGGCCGGTCTCGGCAAGCTCCGGACCATCGGTGCGATCGTGGAGCGGCTTGGCGCCCCGCTCTCTGGTCAGACCGCGGTGACCACGCGACTGGTGGTCAAGTCAGTGCCCGAACCGGCGCCCGGAATCGCGATGGCCGGGCTCGGCGACACCCCGCTGATGATCACAGATGATCTGGGCGGGGTCGCCCCGCTGGTCGCGGACCTGCTGGCCGCGCAGGGCATCGCCGCAGAAATCGTTGCGGAGGTGCCCAAGGGCGCCCGCGGCGTCCTCTACCTCGGCGGGCTGCGCGAGGTCACCTCGGTGGAGGAGGCGATGAGCATCCAGCGGGCGGCGTTTCAGGCCGCCCGGGCGGTGGCGCCGGCGATGACGGCCACCGGCGGGATCTTCGTGACGGTCCAGTGCACCGGTGGCGACTTCGGCCTCACCGGCACAGACGCGGCCGGTGCCTGGCTGGGCGGGCTGGCGGCCCTCGCCAGAACCGCCGCCCGGGAATGGCCCAAAGCCTCGGTCAAGGCCATCGACAGCGCCCACCGGGACCCGGACGCCGCCGCCACCGCGATCGTCCAGGAGCTGACCACCGGTGGATCGACCCTGAACGTGGGGCTGGGCGCGACCCGGGTGACCCTGCGGGAGCAGGAGATTCCGGCCGTGTCCGGGCCCGGCCCGGCCCTGGGTGAGCTGGTCATCGTGGCGGCCGGTGGTGCGCGGGGAGTGACGGCCGCGGCGTTGCTCGAACTCGCCGGGAAGTACCGGCCCAGGCTCGTGCTGCTGGGGCGCACCGCCCTGGAGGAGGAGCCGGAAGGGCTGTCAGGCGCGCATTCAGAGGAGGCCCTGGTCGGCATCCTGGCCGAACAGGGCCGGCGGAACGGATCGGTGCCCGACCTTCTCGACCTGGGGAGGCGGGCCCGTCGGGTGCTGGCGGCCCGTGAGGTCCACGCGACCCTGGAGGCGCTGAGCCAGGCCGGCGCGACCGCACGCTATGTCGCGCTCGACGTACGGGACGGCCCGGCGGTCACCCGCGCCCTGGCCGAGGTCCGCAGCACATGGGGACCGATCACCGGGCTCGTGCACGGCGCCGGGGTGCTCGCCGACCGGCAGATCGCCGACAAGACCGATGAGCAGTTCGACCAGGTCTTCGGTACCAAGGTCCAAGGGTTGCGCCACCTGCTCGCGGCCACGGCCGACGATCCGCTCCGGCTGCTGTGCGTCTTCTCCTCCGTGGCCGCCTGCCACGGCAACCCCGGCCAGTGCGACTACGCCATGGCCAACGAGGTCCTCGCACACGTGGCGGCCCTCGAACGGGCCAAGCGCCCGGACTGCCTGGTACGGGCCATCGCTTGGGGGCCGTGGAACGGCGGCATGGTCACCCCGGCTCTCGCGGCCCAACTCCAGGCTCGGGAGGTGCCGTTGATCCCGCTGAGGGACGGTACGCGGGCCTTCCTGCGAGAACTCCAGGACACCTCGGGCAGCACGTCGGTCATCATCGTGGCCGGGCGGGGGCGGCCATGAGTTTCGAGCCGATCGCCGTTGTCGGGCGGGGCTGCGTCCTGCCCGGCGCGCTCGACCCCGATTCCTTCTGGGAAAACGTCCTGGCCGGGCGGACCAGCCTCACCCACGTTCCCGAGGGCCGGTGGGGGGTAGCGCACGGGCGCGTCATGGGAGACTGCGCCGACCGGACCTGGACCGACGTGGGCGGCTATGTCCACGGCTTCGAGTCGGTGTTCGACCCCACAGGCTTCCGGCTCGACCCCGGCTCGATCGGTGAGCTGGACCGGGTGTTCCAGTGGACGCTGTTCGGCGTTCGTGAGGCCCTGCGCGAATCGGGCCAGCAGGAACGCTCGGCCCGAACGGGCCTGGTGCTCGGCAACCTGTCCTACCCGTCGGCCGCGGCGGCACGCTACGCCGAGGACGTGTGGCTCGACGGCCGGCACGCGGCCCCTCGTCCCGATGCCCGCAACCGCTTCTGCTCGGGCCTCCCGGCGCAGCTGGCCGCCCGCGCACTCGGCTTCGACGCCGGCGGGTTCGCGCTCGACGCGGCCTGTGCCTCGTCACTGTACGCGATCAAGATCGCGTGTGACCGGCTGCAGGACGCCCGAGCCGAACTCATGATCGCCGGGGGGGTCAACGCCTCCGACAATCTCAACATTCACCTGGGTTTCTGCGCGTTGGAGGCGATGAGCCGCACCGGCCGGAGCCGGCCTTTCCACCGTGACGCCGATGGCCTGGTACCAGCCGAAGGCGCGGCGTTCGTCGCGTTGATGAGGCTGAGCGACGCGCTGGCGGCGGGCGCCCCGATCCACGGCGTGATCCGCGGAGCCGGCCTCACCAACGACGGCAGGGCCGCCAGCCTGCTCTCGCCGGCCGAGCAGGGGCAGACCCGGGCGATGCGGCTCGCCTTCCAGGCCGCAGGACTCCCGCCGCAGAGCGTCTCCCTGGCCGAATGCCACGCCACCGGGACGGCGGCCGGCGACGCCGTGGAGGTCCGGAGCATGGCAGAGGTGTTCGGTGGTTGCGCGGACCTGCCCATCGGCTCGGTCAAGTCGAATGTCGGTCATCTCATCACCGCGGCCGGCGGAGCCTCGCTGCTGAAGGTGCTCGGCGCGATGCGGGCGGGGGTGCTCCCGCCGACCCTGAACGCGCAGCAACCCCTTGAAGATCTGGCAGGGACACCGTTGCGGCTGCTGCATGAGGCCGAGGAATGGCGGGGACCCAGGCGGGCCGTGATCAACGCCTTCGGCTTCGGCGGCACCAACGCCCACCTCATCGTGGACGCTTGGGATCCGGACGCCACCCGGACTTCGATCCCGATCCGCCCCACGCTGCCGGAGCCCTCGCAGATCGCGGTCGTCGCGGTGGGGGTACAGGCGGGGCAGGCCGATTTCCCGTCGGCGCTCTTCCAGGGCGGGCCGCCTCGCAAGCCGATGGAAGTGGTCGAGGTATCCCTGGAGGGCCTGCGGGTCCCGCCGAGTGATCTTCAGGAGGCGCTCGCGCAGCAGGTGCTGATGCTCGAAACGGTCCGTGACGCCGTCCGCGGTGTCAGTCTGCCGGCTCAGCGGACGATGGTCGTGGTCGGGGCGGGCTGTGATCTCGAAGGGGCACGGTACCTGGCCCGGTGGCGGGCGCCCGATCCGGCCTCCCAGTCGGCCTTCGCGCCGCCGCTGACCGCGGCGGCGGCCCTGGGGATGATGCTGAACATCGTCGCGAACCGGATCAACGCCCAGCTCGACCTCGGCGGCCCTGGCTACGCCGTCTGCGCCGAAGAGGCGTCCGGGCTGGTCGCCGTCGAACTCGCGGCCCGGGCGATCAGGACCGGCGAGGCGGACGCGGCGGTGGTGGGCGCGGTCGACCTTTCCGCCGAACCCGTGCACCGGGCGGCGCTGCGCGAACTCGGCCTCGACCGGGTCGCCTCGGACGCCGCGGTGGTCCTGGTGCTCAAACGCCGCGGCGACGCCCGCCGTGACGGCGACCCGGTGATCGCCCTGCTCGAGGACCGACCGAGGGCCGTGCCCGACCTGGTCGTCGGTGATCGTCACCTTGGCGCCCACTACGACCCCGCGGAACAGTTCGGCAGCGCGCATGCCGTACAAGGGCTGCTGTCCCTCGCCGTCGCGGCGCTCGCGCTGCACCACCGTGCCCTACCCGGTCAGGGTCCTACCCCAGACCTGCGCACTGCGGAAGCAGTCACCGCCCCGCTGCAAGCCGATCCCGTGCGGGTGCGCTTGCGGGCGGCGGACGTGGCGGCGGGAGTACCGGCCGACACCGCCGCGCTGGTGGGCGAGCGGCCCGCCGATCGTGGCGCCGTGCTGCGGTGGGCGGCGCACCGGCCGCCGGTCGTGCTCCCGCAGCCGCAACCGGCCCGCCTCGATCCGGTTCTGGTGGCCGCAGTCCGGCACCAGGGCCGCATCCACGAGCTCCATCAGGAATTCCTCACCAAACAGGCCGATTTCCAGGCCCTTCAGGCCGAGGTGCACACACGGTTTCTCCAGTCACGGCTGCGCGCCGAGGCAGCGTTCCTGCGGGTTCCCGCACGGGCGGCCACGACCTTCGACCGCAGCCAGCTGGAGAGGCTCGCCACCGGCCGGATCTCGGCGGTGTTCGGCCAGCGGTTCGCGCCACAGGATGGCCATCTCCACCAGACCCGGCTTCCGGCGCCTCCCTTGCTGCTGGTGGACCGGGTGACCGGCCTCGACGCGGTGCCTGCCTCGATGGGCACCGGGACGATCTGGACGGAGACCGACGTACGTCCGGACAGCTGGTACCTCGACGGCACCGGGCTGATGCCGCCTGGTCTTCTGGTGGAGAGCGGGCAGGCCGACCTGCTGCTCATCAGCTGGCTCGGCGTCGACCTGCTGAACCGGGGCGAACGCCGCTACCGGCTCCTCGGTTGTGACCTGCGGTTCCACGGCAGTCCGCCGGGGCCGGGCGAGACCGTCCGCCATCAGATCGGGGTGGACGGGCACGCCGAACACGACGGTGTCCGGATCTTCTTCTTCCACAGCGAATGCCGGGTCGGTGGCTCGCCGCGGCTGACGGTCGGCAACGGGCAGGCGGGCTTCTTCACCGATCAGGAACTCGCCGAGTCGACGGGCGTCCTGTGGGATCCCGCCGCATCCGCGCCCCCCGCAGGTCTCCAGCTCGATCCGCCGGCGATCGACGGCGTGGGTCGCAGCTTCGATCACCAAGCGGTACGAGCGTTCGCGTCGGGGCATCCCGCCGACTGCTTCGGTCCCGGATGGGCGGCCACCCGCGCCCACATACGCAGCCCGCGGATCGACCAAGGGCGCATGCTGCTCCTCGGCGAGGTGACCGAGCTCGATCCGCGGGGCGGTCCGTGGGGCCGTGGGTATCTGCGGGCGGAACTGCCGATCACCCCCCACGACTGGTTCTTCGACGGGCATTTCCTGAACGACCCGTGTATGCCGGGGACCCTGATGATGCAGGGGGGCCTGCAGGCCATGGCGTTCTATCTCACCGCGATGGGATTCACCATCGAACGCGACGGCTGGCGGTTCGAACCCGTCCCCGACGAGACCTTCCGGATGCGGTGCCGAAGCCAGGTCACCCCGGCGAGCCGGCTGCTGGTCTATGAGGTCTTCGTCTCGCAAATGTCGGCTGGGCCATGTCCGACGCTGTTCGCCGACGTGCTGTGCAGCGCGGACGGGATCGCCGCCCTGCACGGCGAGCGGCTGGGACTGCGTCTGGTACCGGACTGGCCGCTGAGTCACTGGCGCGAGCTGTCGGCCCCCGCCGTGCAGAAGACCGGTGACCCGGTGCCCCCGGCCACGCTGGGTGGCCTGCGGGGCCACCGGGAGTCCAAGCCGGTGGCCGAAGCCGGGGGAATCCCCTACGACTACGCGGCGATTCTCGCCTCCGCGTGGGGCCGGCCGACTGAGGCCTACGGACCACGGTTCGCCGCCTTCGACGGTGCCCGCCGGGTGGCGCGGCTGCCCGGCCCGCCGTACCAGTTCATGACCCGGGTGACCGGCCTGGAAACGCCGGCGGCCGGCGGGGAGGTCGGCAGCCGTATCGACGTCGACTACGACGTGCCCGACGAGGTCTGGTACTTCGAGCAGAACGGTCACCAGGTGATGCCGTTGTGCGTGCTCAGCGAGGTGGTGCTCCAGCCCTGCGGGGCGCTCGCCGTGGCCATCGGCACCACACTGGGCTCGCAGACCGATGTGTTCTTCCGCAATCTCGGCGGCGACATCACGGTCGAGGCGGAAGTGGGGCCGCAGACGCGAACTCTCCGTACCCGGGTAGAGCTGCGCAGCCACGCACAGCACGACGGCGTGATCATCCAGGGGTTCGATCTGGAGTGCCTCGCGGACGGACAATCCGTCCTGAGCGGTTCGGCGACGTTCGGCTTCTTCCCCTCGGAGTCCTTCGACAACCAGGGCGGCCTGCCTCCGGCACCTGCCGAACAGGCGGCGTTCGCCCAACCCTGCGACTACCTGGTGGATCTGACTCAACGGCCCGCCAGATACTGCGGCGGGCGGTTGCGGCTGGCCGGCCCGATGCTGCTCATGCTCGACCGCGTCACCGGCTACTGGCCACAGGGCGGTGCGGCGAGGCTGGGTCGGTTGCGGGCGGAGAAGGACGTCGACGCCGGTGAATGGTTCTTCAAGGCCCACTTCTTCCAGGACCCGGTCCAACCCGGCTCCCTGGGCCTCGAGTCCGTGTGCCAGCTTCTGCAGTTCTACATGATCGAACGAAACCTGGGCGTGGGCATCGCCAACCCTCGGTTCGAACCGGTCATGACCGGGCTTGCACTGTCCTGGAAGTACCGGGGGCAGATCACGCCGACCGACGGGCGGGTGACCGTCGAGGTCGAGATCACGCGGATCAGCCAAGACGATCACGGTTGCCTGGTGACCGCCCAGGCGTGGCTGTGGGTGGACGGCCGCCGTATCTACCAAGTCCAGCGGATCGGAATGCGCATCGTTTCCGGCTCGAAGGACGACACCTCACCGGCCGTGGCAGAGCAGGTCCTCGATCCACGGCACGACCCGTGGCTGTCCGATCACCGGCCGACCTGGACCGTCCCCGCGCTGCCCATGGCCTCGGTGGCGGACCTGCTGGCCAGGGCCGCCACGGACTACGCGGGAACCGAGGTGCGCGTACTCGAGGATCTGCAGATCTCCGGCTGGCTGCTGGTACCCGGCACGGTCCGGATACGCACGAAAGCCCAGCACACCAGGAGCGGAATCCAGCTCACCCTCATGGCGTGGCGAAAGACGCAGGCGCGGTGGGAACCCATGGCCACCGCCGTCGTCCCCAGCGGCGAGCAGGCGCCTTCGTCACCCGTTGCGTTCGCGCCCCTGGCTGACGCGCTGCCGCAACCCGACCCCTATCAGACCGGGACGCTGTTTCACGGGCCGAGCTTCCAGTACCTGCTTTCCCTGCGGACGGGACCGGCGGGAGCCTCAGCCGTCCTTGACGCCGGGCGAGGCCGGGTGCCAAGAGGCCTGCTGGCTCCCGGGCTTCTCGACGCCGCCCTCCACGCCATCCCGCATGACAGATTGTGGCTTTGGGCACCCGAGATCGGCCACGACCAGGTCGGTTTCCCGCATCGCCTCCTCCGCCTTGAGATCTTCGAACGGTTGCCCGATGAGGGTCTTGTGGAGGTGGAGGCACGGTTCGCGGGCCTGTCGGGCACCGGACCGAGACTCCCGCGCATAGACCTCCAGCTCCAGTCTCAGGGCAGGGTGCTGGCGGCGGTCAGCCTGGTCGAGGCGCTGCTGCCGTTGGGGGCTTTCGGCGATGTCACCGGTGCGGAAAGACGCGCGTTCCTGCGCGATCTGACCTACGTGAACGGACTGGGGGTCTCGACCGCCGAGGGCGACGAAACGGTCCTGTCGGTTGCCGGGCTGGAGAAGTACGACTGGCTGCAGGGCACCGTGGCCCACGCATACGGGCTTTCGCCGCAGGCGCTCGCCCGGGACCATCTCGCGGACATCGCGATCAAAGACCATGTCGGCCGGCTGAGGCGAGTGCATCCGTCCCGGGTACAGGCGCAGGCCGAACGGCACCGCCTCCAGGTGATCGAGCAGGACGGCACGGTCCGCGTACGCAGCGTTTCGGCGAGCACAGGAGACTCAGGTGGCAGCTGATCATCCGCTCCGAGCCTTCGATCGCGGCTTCCTCGCCTACCAGGCACGCAACCCGCAGGTCTCACTCGGCACCGGAGCGGTGCTGGTGTTCCCCGGGCGGCCGCCCTCTCTCCAAGACGTGCGGGAACAGCTGTGGGGCAGGCTCTGTGAGCTGCCCCCGATGAACTGCCGCCTCGACGGCGGCTCCTGGCGGCAGGCCCGCTGGACACCGGCCGGCTCCGCCGACCCCACCCTGCTGATCCGCGAGCACCTCACACCCGAACTCGGCAGTGCGATCAACGAGCTGCTGAAGGAACGCTTCGAGGGCCCCCTGCCGCTGTGGCGCTGCTGGCTCGTCCACGGATACTCCGATCAGGAATTTGCCCTGCTCTACCTCGGGCACCATGCGCTGCATGACGCGCCGGCGATACGGCGGATGGCCGACGCGGCGCTGGGCCCAGCTCCCAAAACCGATCCGCTGCTCGTTCCCACACCCCAGAGGCCGAGCCTGTGGGCGACCGCCCGCGGCCTGGCCAACAACGTGCGGTCGCTGGTGCCCGTGGCCACCCAGACCGCCCGCGACGATTTCATGCACGAACGCCGCCTGTCCTGGGGATTCATCTCAGGCCTGGAACTCAACGCCATCGCCCGTAAACATGATGTGACCATCAACGACGTCTTTCTCGCGGGGCTCACCGGAGTACTGCGTGCCTGGCCGGACTCTCCCTGGCACGCCGGCCGTACCCTGTGGGCGCTCGTGCCCGTGAACACCAGAAACATCGGGGAGGGCAGCCACAGTGGCAACCGCCTGTCGGCTTTCCGGGTTCGGCTGCCGTGCGATGAGGAAAGGCCGCTCAGGAGGCTGGAGGTCATCGCGGACCGGACCGCGCATGGGCTGCGGCGCGGGCACCAGGATGCTGAGCGCGGGCTCCCCTCGATGACCCCAAAATGGTTCGGCCAGTTCGCTGTCGGCCGTGCCATGAGCTCCCGGTACGCGCAGCTGCTCACAAGTTGCTTCCCGGTAGTTGGAGGGGCGCTCAGCCTGGCGGGAAGACCGGCGACGAAGGTCATCCCGGCGCTCATCCTGCCCCGCGGCCATCACTTCTCGGCGGGAATGGCCATCTCCCCAGACCACACCTGCGTGGCCTTCTGCGCCGACTCGAGTCTTGCCACGGCCGACGAACTGCCGGCCAGGTGGCTCCGATCCATCCAGGAGCTGAAGAATGAATGACCTCACCACCGGCCGGGCCGTCCTGCTCAAGGAAATCCAGGAGCTGTTCGGCGCGACGCTCGGATATCCCGCCCAGAGCATCAGCGAGGAGCACGACCTGGCAGTCGACCTCGGAATGGACTCACTGAGAAAAGCGGAGCTGGTGACCCTGCTGGCGCGACGGTACGGATTCCCGGAACCGCAGGACATGCTCGATCTCAACGCCTACACCACGGTGAGCTCGGTCATCGACGCGGTCCTGGCCGCCAGGGACCTGTGAGATGGTCACCGTGCCGCCGAAACTCGGCATAGCGGGTATGGGCTGCCGGACCGGCCCGTACCAAACCGTGGCCCACCTCGAGCGGGCGGTCTACGCAGGACGGGTGGTCGGGGCCCGTCCGACCAGCCCGTCGCTGCTCGTCGCGGTCGATGAGGCCATGCGCGACGCGGGATGTGAACCCGGGCAGCGCATCGCCGTCATCCTGGCCCCCGGCCGGGAAGACGCTGCCGAGCAGATCGTGGAACGGTGGCAGCTCACCGGCCCCTGCTCGGTGACCGCGTGGGAAAGCGCGATCGACTCCGCACGACGGCTGATGCTCCAGCCCGGCCTGGAGGCGGTATTGATCGCCGCGGCTTCCCCAGAGGGAGCGGGAGCTTTGATAATCACCCGGTCACCGGTCTACGCTCGCATCGATGCACTGATCACCGAGTCCGGCGGACCGGCGTCTGCCGAGGTCGAGTACCTCGAACCCTTCACCGACAATCCGGTCATCGCTGTCATCAAGGCGGCTCTGTGCCTGCACCACGCCTACCTTCCCGATGGGAGCGGCCCCTGGCCCCGGCCGTCCCGGCACAGCCCACGCCGTGCGGCCGTGCGCCTCGGGCCCTCAAGTCACCTCCTACTGGCCGGCGCCACCTCCCGAGGCGACCTTCAGGTCGTTGACTGGGCACGCGCGGAAGGCTGTCTGGTGCTGCCGGTCACCGGCACCGACCTTCGCGACCTGGTCGACCGGGTCGGCACGACGGGTGAAGCGCTCCGGGCCGGGGCCAGCGTCGCCGACCTCACGCACGCCAACCTGGCCCGGTCACCCGGCTCCGCTCTCCGCGCGGTGTTCTGTGCCCCGGACGTCGCGGGACTGGAGCGGGAACTGGCCTTCGCAAGCAAGACCATGGGCGCGGCCAAGAATGAATGGAAGACCCCCAAAGGCAGCTATTTCACACCCGCACCGATGGGTCCCGCGGGCAAGGTCGCCCTGGTCTATCCCGGGGCCTTCAACGCCTATCCGGGTCTGGGCATCGACATGTTCCGCTACTTCCCGGGCCTGCTGCCTCGATTGGAAGAGCAAACAGACCGCCTGGCCGACCTGATGCGCCACCGCCTGATCTACCCCCGGGCCGCACGGCCGGCGACCGATACCGGGTCCGCGTTGCTGAGCGACCCGGCCGAGGCCTTCGCGGCGGTGTCCTACTTCGGATATGCGCAGAGCCAGATCGTCGGACTGCTCGGCGTGCCGGTGCACGGAGCGTTCGGATACAGCCTGGGCGAGGTCAGCATGATGTACGCCTCGGGCTGCTGGGCGCCGGCCGACGCCCATCTCCAGGACCGGGCGGTCCGCGCCGAATCGCTCTTCGAGGACCAGCTTTCCGGTGCGAAGCTAGCGGTGCGCACCGCCTGGCGCATCCCGCAAAGCGTCCCTTCCGCCGAGATCTGGGCCACCCACCTGATCTTCGCCGCTGCCGCAGACCTGCCGCTGGGACGATTCGACCGCGTCTATCTCACCCAGGTGAACACTCCGAATGAGGTCATCATCGCAGGCGACCCGAAACAGTGCCGGGCACTGATCGAAACCAGCGGCTGCGACGCCCTCCGACTGCCCACAGACCTGGTCATGCACTGCCCCCTGGTCGACGAGACCAAAATGGCCGCCAGCCTGAGGCGAGCCACGATCGCGCCGCCCTTCGGCACAGAGCTGTTCATCTCCGCGTCCTACCGCCGGATCGACGAGTTCACCGACGACCAGGTCGCAGACGCCCTCGGCAGAAGCGCGGCACGGACCGTGGACTTCCCGCGCCTGGTCCGCACCGTTTACGACCACGGCTACCGCTTCTTCATCGAGGTCGGCCCCGCCTCCTCCTGCACCCGCTGGATCCACGAGACCCTGCACGACACCCCCCACCTCGCCGAATCAATGGACCACCGCGGTTCCCGCACCGACACCGACGTCGCTCGCGTCGCCGCACGGCTGTTCTCCCACGGCGTCCCCGTCGACATGACCGCGCTCAGCCCCGGCCGGTGAACGCTGTCGCGTCTCGATGAGCCCGCGCTCGGGGCCTCTTCCCGACCTGGACACTTAGGAGAGGGTGGAGTTCAGGCGGCACACGGTGGTGATCTGCGGCATCAACTCCGAGAAGGGCAGATGGTGTGAAGGTGTACAGCCCCCACCCTGTGCCGCTCGAATATTGAGTTACGTGGTCTGAGCTGGGGTTAAGCGGCGTGGTGATATTCGTTGATCACTCCCGCGACAACGGGTTTTCGGCGGACGCGGATCGCGGGTCGGCCACGTCCCAGACGGGCTGCGTTTCGATGTCCGGGGCCGCTGTTGCCGGGATTGGTGCGGCCGGTGGCGGTTGTAGTGGATCAGGTACTCGCGGAGTACCAGTGCCAGGTGGCGTTCGCCGAGAATCAGGGTCCGGTCCAGGAGTTCGCGGCGGAGGGTGCCGATGACGCGTTCGCAGATGGCGTTCATCCGTGGCGTCTTCGGCAGAGTGGTGATGATCCGTAGCCCTTCGGACTTGAACACCTCCCCTCCCCGCAGGCGCGGGGCCGACTCCTCAGATCCGGCGGTGAAGACCACCTTCGTTGCACCATCCCCGCGGGCGCGGGGCCGACGTGCGTGCATAGGTGACCGCCTCGGGCTCTTGGGGACCATCCCCGCGGGCGCGGGGCCGTGTGGGGTGTGGAAACCGGGTTCAGGGACCTTGACCTGCGGCTCCGTGGCCGGGGCAAGGTGGGGTAGAGGGCATCCTCGTTGCTTGTGTCTTGGTCTGTGCTGTACCTCTTGGTCTGTCGATTCCTCCAACTCGTGGTGTTGTTCGGGTGCGGTGACCGTGCGAAGGAGATCGAGATTGTCGCGCTTCGGCACCAGGTCGCGGTTCTGCGCCGTCAGGTCGATCGGCCTGACCTGAGCGACGGAGACCGGGTCCTGTTGGCCGCGCTGTCGCGGTTACTGCCTCGGCCATCGTGGAAGAGCTTCTTCGTGACGCCGGCGACATTGCTGCGCTGGCATCGCCGTCTGATCACCCGCAAGTGGACCTACTCGCGTAGGCGTCCCGGCCATCCTTCTACCCGGGTCGACATCCGCGATGCAGTGGTGCGGTTGGCTTGTGAGAACCCGACGTGGGGCTATCAGCGGATCAGCGGTGAACTCGCCGGAGTCGGCGTCCGGGTACCGCCCAGCACCGTGCGGGACATCCTCAAACGCGCTGGCCTGCGCCCCGCTCCACGGCGCAGCGGCCCCACCTGGGGACAGTTTCTGAAAGCGCAGGCCGAAGGGATCATCGCCTGCGATCTGTTCCACGTCGAGACTGCGTTCCTCAAGCGGATCTACGTGCTGTTCTTCATCGAGCACGGGACCAGGCTCGTCCACATCGCAGGGGCCACGGCGAACCCGACGGGTTCGTGGGTCGCCCAGCAGGCCCGGAACCTGGTATGGATCTGGGCGGCAGAGCCGAACAGGTGCGGTTCCTCATCCGAGACCGCGACGCGAAGTTCACCGGTGTCTTCGATGAGGTGTTCACCTCACTCGGTGCCCGGGTGATCCGGACACCGGTCCGTGCACCGCGGGCGAACGCGATCGCCGAACGCTGGGTCGGCACCGTCCGGCGCGAATGCACCGACCGGCTCCTGATCTACAACGAGCAGCACCTGCGCGGGGTACTCACCGCTTACGAACGCCACTACAACACCCATCGCCCGCACCGGGCACGAGACCGGCGACCGCCCCAACCGCTATCGGCGGCTCCGGCCGACCTGAATCACATTCGGCTTACGCGGCGCCAAGCCGTTTACGGCCTGATCAGCGAGTACCGGAGCGCTGCATGGCCCTACGCGAGAAACCGCAGGTCAAACCCTAGATCCGGGTTTTCACATCCCACAGGCTTTATGACTCGAATATCGGGTTGTGGCGCCGGCAGCGCGACAGTGGACAGTTGACCGTTTCCGGTCCGGCCACCACTCCCCGGAAGGGCAAGTCGCCCGAACAGGCCGAGTTGGAGCGGCTACGTGCTCTTGCTTGCCGGAGTCACCGCCTTGGCCACCGCCGCCACAGGGCGGATCCGCTACGCCCGCACCCGCTTCGCCGCCGTCATCGGCAGTATCGGATTCATCACCCTCGACACGGCAGCACTCGTCGGCCTCACCTTGACCGCCCCAGCGCTTGCTTGGCCCTTGGCCCTCGCCGCCGGCGCCAGCGCCACACGGCTCGCCCTTACCGCCCGCACGCTGCCTCGCATTATCTCCGCCTGACCACCGCCTGCCTTGGCTCGCGGAATCGAAGGCCAGCGGGACATAGGGCGAAGAGGCCGAACCCACGGACTGAAGGTCGAGTTCGACGGGGGCAGTTCCGGTCTGGTGGTGCGCGGGACGCGTCCGGGTTGTCCGGATCTCTTGGAAGTGTTGCCGGACACCCTTTCGGGGGGGTGTGGTTGATCACATGGGCAGATTCGTGTTCCGGTTGATGCGGGTGCATCTCACCCTGGCTGCATTGACGTTCGTCGGGGTGCTGGGCGCCGTGGCCTACGACACCTTCACCGCAGGGGTGGCGCACGCGGCTCCGGTCAGCGGGCGGCCTAGCGGGAAACCCTCCCACCGCCACCCGCCGCCTGGTCGCGAAGGGTGGCTGAAGAAGTTCAGGAAACGGGCCCACGGTGCCGCGCACGCCGCGTCGGCAGGCGGGCCTCCGATCCGGCCTATGAGCGAGAATCGGGGTGGGAATCCCTCGCAGGGCCACCGGGTGTCTGGCGGCGGCGGGTGGTCAAAGGCGTGGAATCGAGCCAGGGCCGAGTACACGATCGGGTCGTGGACATTGCCTAAGGCCGGTAACCCGGGCGCCCCTCCGTCTCTTGACCCACGTCATCCTGACTTCTGGGTCCATCACACCAGGAAGTCGGTGGTGTGGCTGGTCAAGAAGCAGGGCGGCTACCAGCCCACCCCGTCCGCCGCCGTCAGTCGGGCTGTCCGGCTGCGGACGCCGGGTGTCGCGGCGACCGGCGACCGGCTCGGCGAGAGCAGCCACCCGGCCGGCCCGTCCAGGGCGCCGAGTCGGGGAGTTGCTTCCACAGGTTGTCTCTGGGAACAAACCCCGGAGTGGTTGCGGCGTTGTTCAGGTCTCCCGGGTAGGCCGGTCCAGAAACGGTCGGAGCCGAGGCGGCCGGGGGCGTCCTGGGAGCCGGTGCAGGCGCCGTCCAGGCCGGTACCGGGGCGGGCTTGGGAACCTCCCGTCGTCGTGGATCCGCCGAAGCAGCAGAAACCGTTGCCTCGCGTGCCGCAGGACTGCATGGCCGGCGGCCCCCACGGCTGCGGTGGCGCCAACCCGTACCTGGGGATCGTGCCGCCGGTCGACCCGAACGGCGTACCAGAATCCCAGCTGTGGAATCGAGTCAAGGCCGAGTACAGGATCGGGTTGTGGAAATTGCCTGAGCTCGGTGACCCCAGCCCCATCCCTCCGCCTCTTGACCCACGTGATCCCAAATTCTGGGTCCAGAACACCAAGAAGTTGGTGATACGGCTTCTCCAGGAGCAGGCCGACCATTCGGCCCCAACGCCCGCGGACACCAAGGAGGCGGTGGAGGCGGCCCGGGCGAAAGTCAGGAAGGCCAATCGCGACGCGATCTACGCCAGGGCCCGGAACAAGCGCATCGGGTCCCGTAGGACGCAGAAGCTGCGCGACAAAGCCGACAGAGCATTGGCGAAGGCCGAGAAGAAGTTGGAGGCGGCCAAGGCGGCTGACCGGGCGGCCAGGGCAAGGGCCAGGGAAGAAAGACGGCTGGCCGCCATTGAGCCCGAACCCAAGACCGGCACCCAGAACAACGCGTTCGTGACCCCCCAGACCACCCCGTCCGCGGCCGGAGGTCCGGCCCTCGCGCCGCAGACGCCGGGCGTCCCGGCGACCGGCAACCGGCTCGGCGAGGGCAGCCACCCGGCCGACCCGCTGGCCGGCCCGTCCAAACCCGCCCCGGATCCGGTACCGGCCGGGACGGCGCCTGTACCGGCCGGCCCATGGCCTGGCCTGGCTCCCGGGACGCCCCCGGCCGCCTCGGCTCCGACCGTTCCTGGACTGACCTACCCGGGAGACCCGAACAACCCGGCGACCACTCCGGGGTTTGTTCCCGGAGACAACCTGTGGAAGCAGGTCCCCGACTCAGCACCCGAACCCCCCGTCGTCGTGGATCCGCCGAAGCAGGAGAAACCGTCGCCTGACATACCGCAGGACTGCATGGCCGGTTTCGGCCCCAGCGGCTGCGGTGGCGGCAGCCCGTACCCGGGGATCGTCCCGCCGGTCGGACCGAACGGCATACCAGAACCCGAGGTGCCAGAGTTGTTCCCGGGATTGTTGATACCAGGGCTCGCCGCAGCAAGCCCACCGGCCGACAACCCCGCACCCGCGCCGGGACCTGTTCAGCAACACCCCACACCCGAGCCATACCGCTCAGCCCCCAGTTGCTCGGCCGGGGCCGCTTCCGCCGGCGGCTGCGACGGCAGCGCAGGCAACCAGAACGGTAACCGGCTCGGCGAGGGCAGCCACCCCGGCAACCCCTCACCTGGTAACGGATCCTCTGGCGGTACGCCGTCCACAGGCGGCGGCCCTGGGAGTTCGTCGGGCGACGGGAGTTCCTCCGGCGGCGGAAGCGGCAGTGACGGCACCGGCGGCGGGAACGCCGATTCCAGCAATACACCCGGACCCGACACCGGACAGCAACAGGCAGAGCCAGACCAGGAGAACAAGATGGCTCAAGACCACAGCAACGAAGATCCGGCCAAACGGGTGTGAAACCCCACCACCGCCATCGGCCAAGGTGAGCATCGGCTGAGGGCTGCAACCTCGGCCATACCCGCGGGGCCGCGCCCCCCCGCGCGGGGCCCCGGGGTGTGGTGCGCCGGTATCGCGTCTGCGGACAAGGCCGGG
>NZ_JBFAJC010000080.1:0-45388 GCF_040655075.1 Actinoallomurus sp. NPDC050550
GCTCGCGCCTGCCGCCGCGGCTCCACCCGCCCGAACCTGGCCGCGACCCGAGCGAACAATGCGTCCAACCCCGACACCCACGACTCAACGTCGCTTACCGCCACCTCTGTCACAGTAGAACCATAAACCCAGAAAGCTCACTGTAGTACTAGGGCCTGTCTCGAAGTCCCCGTCCGTAGCGAGCGGTGTCCAGGTGGTGCCTCGCAAGGCGGAGGAGGGAGTCAGCCCGGTGTTGGCTGGCGACCGACGACAACGCGGCGAGGCGCCGCCTGGGCACCGCGCAGTAGGACAGCGGGACTTCGAGACAGGCCCTAGGGGCGGTGGTGGGCCTCGCCCGGCCAGGAGCCTTCCAGGCCGTCGTCCTGGCCGGGCAGGTCCAGCTCGCACCAGACGACCTTGCCGTCGGCGACGGGACGGGCGCCCCAGCGCTTGGCGAGCCGGTGGACGACCTGCAGGCCGCGACCGCCCTCGTCGTCGTCGGCCGCCTGGCGGGCCCGGGGCAGGGCGTCGGAGTCGTCGCGGACCTCGCAGACGAGCGTACGGTCGCGCAGCAACCGCAGCTCGATGTCGCCGGAGGCGTACCGCAGCGCGTTGGTCACCAGCTCCGACACGACCAGCTCGGTGCTGAAGGACAGCTCCTCGCACTCCCAGCGTTCGAGCGTCTCGCGCACCCGGGCGCGGGCGTCGCGCACCGCGGTCGGCAGCGCGGGCAGTTTCCAGGAGGCGATCTCGCCGTCGGGCAGCCGCCGAAGGCGGGCGATGAGCACGGCGATGTCGTCCCGGTCGTGGTCGGCGTACGCGCTGTCGAGGGTGGCCTTGGCGAGCTCCTCCAGCGGCCGGAACAGCGCGTCCGCGCCGAACAGTCCCTGCAGTCGGGAGAGGCCGTCGTCGATGTCCTGGCCGCGGTTCTCCACGAGGCCGTCGGTGTAGAGCACCAGGACGCTGCCGTCCCCGATGGTGAACGTGCGGGTCTCGATCATCCCCTCGCCGACGCCGAGCGGGGGCGCGGGCGGAACGTCGAGGAACTCGCTGGTGCCGTTCGGGCGCAGCAGCAGCGGCGGCAGGTGCCCGGCGGAGGCGATCTCGCAGGTGCCGTCCGTGGCGTCGTACACGGCGTAGATACAGGTGGCGAAGGCGGGCTCCCGCTCGCCGAGCTCCCGCATCAGCGCGTCGAGTTGCTGCAGGCCGTCCGCCGGGGACAGCTCCAGGTTGACGATGGTCCGCAGGGCGGTGCGCAGCCGTCCCATCGTGACGGCGGCGCGCACGCCGTGCCCGGCGACGTCGCCGACGATGAGGGCGACGCGGCCGCCCGGCAGGGCGATCGACTCGTACCAGTCGCCGCCGACCTCGATCAGCTGGTTGCCCGGGAGGTAACGGTGCCGTACCGCCACGCTGGACGGGGCCGTCAGGCCGGTGGGCAGCATGCTGCGCTGGAGGGTCAGCGCGGTCGCGCGCTCGCGGCTGTAGTGGCGGGCGTTGTCGATGTAGAGGGCCGCGCGGGCGGCGAACTCCATGCCGATCTCGACGTCGTACGCGTCGAAGGCCCGGTGGGTGGCGCTCCGGGTGCAGACGACGAACCCCAGCGTGGTCCCCCGCGCGATCAGCGGCAGCAGCACCATGGAGCTGTCGGCCAGGAGCTTGGCGACGGGCTTGCGCCGCCAGAGCCGGGCGATCCGCTTGGCCGCCTTGGCGTCGAGGTGTGGCTCCAGCACCGGCTCGCCGGTGGCCATGCAGCGGGTGTACGGCGTGTCGGGCGGGTAGGTGAGGACCTCCCCGGTGGGGAAGGCGGCGTTCCACTTCGGGTCCGAGGCGTCGGTGGCGAGCGCCACGCGGCGCAGCACGGTGGTGCCGTCGGCGGCGATCGAGGGGTGCTCGTCGGCGCCGACGATGCTCTCCTGGATGAGGACGCCGGCGGCGTTGCAGAAGTGCGGCACGACGACGTCGACGAGCTCCCGCGCCATCTGGTCCAGGTCGAGCGTCGCCCCGATCCGGACGAGCGCGTCGTCGAGCATCGCGCGGCGCATCAGCGCCGGATCGGTGAAGCGTTCCAAGTCCATCACGGCGACCCGGATCATCATCAGATCGGTCGGGTCGGCGCCGGTGGCGTGCATCGGCTGGACGGTGACCACGGCGTTGCGCGCCTCGCCGTCCCCGGTCCGCACACCGAGGACGGCCGTCCGCTCGTGGCGGCTCGCGAGGGCGTCGAGGAGCCCTGTCAGGGCCTCCTTGCTCTCCTCGGTGAACAGACCGGTCACGTCGGTGCCGACGACCTCCTCTGGTGGCCGGCCGAGGACACCGGAGGAGTTCTGCCCGCACTGGAGGACCTCGCCGGCCCGGCCGATGCCGAGCACGAGGGTCCTTGCCGAGGAATCGGCCATCCTCCGGAGTCCTTCCTGTGGCCCATCAGCCCTCGAGTAAAAGTATGACCAAAAGGGGACTGGAGGGAAGGAAGATCACGCGTCTCATGGTGAGGGCCGCCCGAGACCGGCGATGAGCTCGTCGACGACGCGCTCGGCGAAGTCCTCCGGGACCGGTCCGGCGCCGACCGCCCTCGCTCGATGGGCCATGGCTCCGGTGAGGATCCACAGGGCCAGCTCGATGTCGAGGTCGGGGCGCAGCTCTCCGGTGGCGATGCCGCGTCGCAGCACCTTCCGCATGACCTCGCGCCGGGGTTCGATGACCTCCCGGTTGAACCGGTCCATGAGCTCCGGATAACGCTCGGCGCTGCTGAGGATGCTCCAGTAGCAGTCCACGCGCTTCTTCTGGGTCTTGTCCGCGATCAGGGCCTGGGCCCAGACGATCAGGTCCTCGCGCACCGACTCGCCGCGCGGCTCGGCGATCGGCTCCTTCAACGCGGCGAGCGCGTCGATGATGAGAGCCTCTTTGTTCGGCCAGCGGCGGTAGATCGTCGTCTTCCCGACTCCCGCCCGCGCGGCGACGGCCTCGATGGAGACGCCGGCCACCCCGCCCTCCTCGGCGAGGATGGCGAGGGTGGCGTCGACGATCGCTTTGTCCGCACGCTCGCTGCGCGGCCGGCCCGGCGGCCGGGCGGCGAGCTGATCACTCGTCTGGGTCATCGCGCATCACCGTCTCATACCTCGACGGCTTCACGCTGCTCGACCGGCGGGGTCTCGACCTCCCGCTCCGGCTGGCCGGGCATCCACTTCAGGACGACGAGCGCCCCGACGAAGGCCACCGCGGCCGAGATCGCGGACGTGATGTGCATGGCGTGCACGAAGGAGTCGTGCGCCGGCGGGAGGATCGCCCGGCCCGCCGCGCCGAACTTCTCCGCCACGCCCGTGGTCGTGCCGATGTCCGCTCCGGCGACGTCGCGCACGCGCTCGGGCAGCGCGGTCAGGTGCGGCTTCAGGCCGCTGCGGTAGATGGAGGAGACCAGGGAGCCCAGGACGGCGACGCCGAGCGCGACCGCGACCTGGCGGGCGATGTTGTTGATGGCCGACCCGGATCCGGCCTGCTCCCTCGGCAGCACCGACATGACGGCGGTGGTGGCCGGGGGCATCACCAGGGCCATTCCGGAACCCTGCACGAAGAAGGTGATCTCCAGGATCCAGACCGGGCTGTGGACGGCGGTGAAGTGGTAGCTGAGCAGCGCCAGCGCGACCATGGTCAGGCCGGTCGCGGCGACCAGCTTGGCGCCGTACCGCTTGACCAGCCCGGCGCTGCGCGGCGAGAAGATCATCTGGCCGACGGCCAGCGGCAGCGTGAGCAGGCCCGCCTGCAGCGGGGAGTAGCCGCGGACGTCCTGCAGGTACAGCGAGATGAACAGGAAGACGCCGCCGAGGGCGAAGAAGACGAGGGCGATGGCGCCGACCGACGCGGACAGCCGCCCGTCGCGGAACAGCCGGACGTTCAGCGAGGGGTGCTCGATGCGGGACTCGTACCAGACGAACGCGGCGAGCAGCGCGACTCCGGCGAGCACGGGGCCGAACACGGTCGGCTCGGTGACGGTCGCCTTGTCGCCGCCCTCGATGATCCCGTACGTCAGGAGGATCAGACCGGCGATCGACAGCAGCACGCCACCGAAGTCGATCTTGGCGCGCACGGCGTTCTTGGACTCCGGCACGACGATCGCGATGCCGATCACGCCGGCGATGACGATCGGGACGTTGATGAGGAACACCGAGCCCCACCAGAAGTGGTCGAGCAGCAGGCCGCCGGTGATGGGCCCGACGGCGATCCCGATGCCGACCGCGCCGGCCCAGACGCCGATGGCCCGGCCGCGCTCCTGCGGCTCGAAGACGTTCGTGATGATCGACAGGGTCTGCGGCATGACCGCCGCGCCGCCGAAGCCCATGGCCGCGCGGGCGAGGATGAGCTGGCCGGGGGTCTGGGCGTACGAGGAGAGCAGCGAGGCCAGGCCGAACAGCAGCATGCCGATCATCAGCATGCGCTTGCGGCCGATCCGGTCGCCGAGCACGCCGAACGTGAACAGGAGGCCGGCGAAGACGAGGGTGTAGGAGTTGATCGCCCATTCGAGCTGGCCCTGGGTGGCGCCGAGGCCGTCGCGCGGGTCCGCGATCGTCTTCAGCGCGACGTTGAGGACCGTGTTGTCGAGCACGATCACGAGCAGGCTGACGATCAGGACGCCGAGGATCGTCCAGCGCCTCTTGTGGATGGTCTGCGGATCCATGAGGCCCTTCAGAGATATCGATACGATGCTGTTGCGTTTCTTAACGTCGCCAACCTTAGGATATTCCCGATCCGATACGCAACCGTAGCGTTTCATATCGGACGCCGGGAAGGTCCGGGCTGTACGGGTCGTTGACCTCGTGGGATCATCGATCTCGTCCGGGGACGCCACCGTGGCGCCTCGAGGCAGGAGGTTTCCGATGTCTGTATCGACCGGTCGGCCGACCGCCCTGTACGGCGGCCAGACGGGGCGCCGCGTGACCGTCCGCGACATCGCGGCGGCGAAGGAGCGCGGCGAGAAGTGGCCCATGCTCACCGCGTACGACGCGCTCACCGCGCGGGTCTTCGACGACGCCGGGATCCCGGTGCTGCTCGTCGGCGACTCCGCCGGGATGGTGATCTTCGGCCACGAATCCACGATCCCCGTCACCGTGGACGATCTCATCCCCCTCACCGCGGCGGTGGTGCGCGGCACCTCTCGCGCCATGGTCGTCGCCGACCTGCCCTTCGGCGCGTACCAGACCGGCGTGCCCGAGGCCCTGCACACCGGCGCCCGATTCCTCAAGGAGGCCGGCGCGCAGGCGGTCAAGCTCGAAGGCGGCCGTCGGGTGCTCCCCCAGGTCGAGGCGATGGTCGCCGCCGGCATCCCGGTCATGGCGCACCTCGGGCTGACGCCGCAGTCGGTGAACGCCTTCGGCGGCTACCGCGTCCAGGGACGCGGCGAGGACGGCGAACGCCTCATGGCCGACGCCAAGGACCTCGAGGCCGCGGGCGCCTTCGCGGTCGTCCTCGAATGCGTCCCCTCCGAACTGGCCGACCGCGTCACCGCCGCGCTGTCGATCCCGACCATCGGCATCGGCGCGGGCCCGGGCACCGACGCCCAGGTGCTCGTGTGGCAGGACATGGCCGGCCTCACGCCGCACACCGCGAAGTTCGTCAAGCAGTACGCCGACGTGGCAGGCGTCCTGCGCGGCGCCGTACAGGAGTACGCGGCCGAGGTCGTCTCGGGCGCCTTCCCCGGCCCGGAGCACGCCTACCGCTGATCCGTACGGCATTCACCACCGGCCCCGGTCCACCCGGGGTCGACGGTGAATGTCGCCCCCTCGTCGCGTCCCCCGGTCGTCCTGTGTTCCGCGGCCCCGGCCAGCGAGGTGGCGGCCACACGCCTCGATCCGCCGAAGGCGCGTGTCCTCATGCACCTTCTGCTCGACGCGGGCCACGACCGTGCCTCGGTGCTCGCCGCCTTCGCCGCTCTCGAGGGCTCCGGCGCCATGCCGCCCTCGCCACGAGCGGCGACGTACGGAACGCACGCTCACCACACCCAGAACTTCCGGCGAAACGCCGCAAACTGCCGCTCGGATAGCCGACCGCTCCGGCCACCAGACCGACGCTTCCGCCGCCGAGCCACGTACGCCCACGGTGACACGAGTCCCTGACCTGGAGTCTTTTTACGCGTTTGTCACACTTCGCCGTTAAATAACCACATATTCGTCCGCCGGTTCCATAGCCTTCAGGGACGACTGTCCGGATGGTGGGGCAAACCCCCCGCTACCGGAAGGCATCGCCATGCCGCGAGTCCTGACCGTCGCCCTGACCACCGTCACGGTGACCGTTGCCCTCGTCGTTCCCATCTCGGCCGTCGCGACCCCGGCGTACGCCGCCACCTGCTCGCAGAGCTACCTGCCGCTGCCCGACCCGTCCTGCCAGCCGGGCGCGACCAACCCGGACGTCACGCAGTCCACCATCAACTCGACGATCTGCGTGTCCGGCTGGACGAGCACGGTACGGCCGCCGACGTCGTACACGAACCCGCTGAAGGTCAAGCAGATCGCCGAGTACGGCTACAGCAACACGAGCACCGCGGACTACGAGGAGGACCACCTCATCCCCCTGGAACTGGGCGGCGCGCCCAAGGACCCGAAGAACCTGTGGCCCGAGCCGCGCTACGACGCCGGCGGATCCACCTCGGCGGACAAGGACACGGTGGAGAACGCCCTCAAGAAGAAGGTCTGCGCCGGCACGATGACGCTCGCCAGCGCACGGCACATCATGGCGACGGACTGGAGGCAGGGCCAGAGTGCTCTAGCGACGCGCTGAGGACGCGCCGCGCCTCGGTGAGCGAGGGCCCGTACCACTCCAGGTGACGGCCGCTCACCAGCGCCACCGGGAGGCCGGGGAAAGTCTCCGGCCCGTCGGTGGCGGAGAAGGCGTACGGCTCGTCCGGCAGGACGACGAGGTCCGGCCGCCGGTGCAGCATCTCCTCGACCGACACCTTCGGGTACCGCTCGGCGGCACGCGCGTAAACGTTGCCGACGCCCAGTCGGGCGAGGAGGTCCCCGGCGAAGGTGTCGCGGCCGAGCACCATCCAGGGGCGTCGCCAGACGGGCACGACCGCGACCGCGCCGGACGGCGGGAGCTCGCGCAGGACGTCGGCCCAGGCGACACGGGCGCCCGCCAGCCAGGCGGGCGTGCCCTGCCCGCACGCGGCCAGCATCCGCTCGAGGCTGGTCAGCGCCTCCGGGAGAGTACGGATCATGGTGACCCACACGGGGACGCCGGCCGTCCGCAGGGCGTCGAGGTCGGCCTCGCGGTTCTCCTCGAAGTTGGCCAGCACCAGGTCCGGCGCGAGCTCGACGACCTTCCGCAGGTCGGGATTCTTGGTCCCGCCGACGCGTACGACGTCGAGGCCTGGCGGCTCGACGCACCAGTCGGTGGCGCCCACCAGCAGGTCCGGCGCCGTGCACGCGACCGCCTCCGTGAGGGACGGCACGAGCGAGACGATCCGGCGGACCTCGCGCGGAGCCCGGAACAGCACTCCCAGGTCGTCGACCATCGGGGGCGCAGGGGCACCGCGCGGCGATCCGGTCATCGGGGGGCGGCCTCGTCCAGCGCGGCCAGGAACTCCTCCGGGGTCATCAGGCCGGGCTGCCGGCCCTCGCGGGCCATCCGGTTCGCCAGCCGTCGGAGCAGCTCGTTGACCGGGGTGGGCACGCCGTGCTCGCGGCCGAGCAGAATGATCTCGCCGTTCAGGTAGTCGGCCTCGATCGTGCCGGTCCCCCGCTGCAGGCTCTGGAAGGAGGAACCGCCGGAGCGCCTGCGCCCGCGGATCGGGCGGATCTGGCTCGCGATGCCCACCCCGCTCGGCGCGTCGATGCCCGCGGCGCGCAGGCACGCCGTGCCCTCCTCCCGGGCGAGCCGGGCGATGTCCGCGCCCTGCTCACCGGGGCCGATGACGACCTCGACGGCGTTGCCGAGGTTCGTCAGGAGCTTGCCGTACTTGTAGCGCATGACATCCGGCCGGGCCTCGGACGCGAACGTCGCGCCCGCGAAGGCCGCCGCGAGGGACTCCGCGGTGTCGTCCACGCCCACCGGGTACCGGCCGACGTCGAGGCCGCCCGTCCGGGGCGCCAGGTACGCCTCGACGACGCCGGGTTCGAGGAACGCCGACGGCAGCAGGACGCAGACGCCGTACACGTGGGGGAACAGCCGCAGGGCGAGGCGTTCGTTCTCCACGCCGTTCTGGGCGGGCGCGACGACGATGTCCGGTGGCGCGACGGCCGCCAGCTCGGCCAGCGCCGGCAGGGTGTCCTGCGTCTTCATCGTGAGCAGGACGACGTCGCCGGGCTGGAACGTCACCGCCGACGGCCGGTCGACGACCGGGACCGGCACCGTGACGCTCTCCTCCGGGGTGTCGAGGCGCAGGCCCCGGTCGCGGACGGCCTCGTAGTGCGCGCCGCGGGCGATGAGCGTCACATCGTGACCCTGCTGAAAGAGCCGTGCCCCGATGACGCCGCCGACCGCGCCGGCGCCGTAGACGACAAACCTCATATTTTTCGCAGCATGGATTCCTCTGTCTTCAGACCGAGGAAGAAATGCCGCGTCCTCCTTCGAATAGCGATAGCAATCGATACTGTGCTGGCATGACTCGGTTCCGCCTCCAGCCTTCGCCCAGCCAAGAGCGTGCGTTGCTGGAGCACTGCGCCCATGCGCGTTTCGTATGGAACCTCGCCGTCGAACAACATCAGGATTGGCGGCCCGGCCGAAAGAGTGGACCCGGATACCTTGAGCAGTGCCGTCAACTGACCGCCGCCCGAGCGGAGTTCGCCTGGCTGCGTGCCGGGAGCCAGACCGTCCAGCAGCAGGCGCTCCGGGATTTCGCGCAGGCCATGGCGAGATTCTTCGACGGAACCTGTCGTCGCCCGACCTGGCGTAAAGCCGGGCGCCACGAAGGGTTCCGCATCGTCGGTCAGCGAGGCAATCAATGGGAAGTCCGACGGGTGTCCCGCAACGTCGGACAGGTCAGGATTCCTAAAGTCGGTTGGGTGCCCTTTCGCTGGTCCCGGCCTGTTCCCAAAGACGTCAAGTCCTTCCGTGTCACCAAAGACCGAGCCGGGCGCTGGCACGTCGCATTCGCCGCCATCCCAAAACCCATCCTTGCCCCCGCCGGCAGTGAGGTCGTCGGCATCGACCGAGGTGTGACCGTTTCGGCTGCCCTGTCGACTGGGAGACTGCTGCATGCCCCTAGCCTTATCCGGCCTGAGACTCAACGCCTCAGACGGCTGCAGCGGGCGCTGGCACGCGCCAAGCCTGGCTCCAATCGGCGCAGCGGCATCAAGAGCGCCCTTGCCCGGCTCAAGACCCGCGAAACGGACCGACGCAAGGACTGGGTGGAACACGCCAGCACCGCGCTGGCCCGCCAATTCGCGCTTATCGCCGTAGAGGACCTCAACATTCGAGGGATGACCCGCTCGGCGCGCGGCACCATTGACGCGCCCGGCCAATGCGTGGCCGCCAAGGCCGGGCTCAACCGCGGCATCCTCGCCGGGGGCTGGGGCCAACTCGTACAACGACTGGAGGACAAGGCTCCCGGACGGTTGGTCAAAGTCAGCGCCGCGTTCACGTCGCAGACCTGTAACGCCTGCGGGCATCGCGCAGCGAGCAGTCGCAAGAGCCAAGCACTGTTCCGCTGCGTCGCCTGTGGGCATGAGGTCAACGCCGACGTCAACGCTGCCCGCAACATCAGAGATATCGCGGCGGGACGCGCCGTGACTGCGCGGGAAGGGCCACGGATTACCGGGCCGACGCACCGCGAACCTCAACCTGTCCTCCTGCGAGCTTAGGGAGTGATGGGTTGGAATCTCCGCCGTACGCGGCGGAGAGGACGTCAAACGTCGGTCACCCGGAGGCCGGCGTGGGCCTTGTAACGGCGGTTGATGGAGATCAGGTTCGCGGTCAGCGCCTCGATCTGGTGGGCGTTGCGGAGCCTGCCGCCGTAGACGCCGCGCATGCCCTTGACGCGGGCCGCCAGGGCCTGGACGGTGTTCGTGGCCTCCCGGTCGTCGCCGAGCACCAGCACGTCGAGGTCGACCTGGTCGATCTCCGGGTCGAGGAGGACGACGGCCGAGACGTGGTGGAAGGCCGCCACGACGGTGCTGTCGGGCAGGACGGCGGCGGCCTGCTGCGCGGCGCTGCCCTCCTCGACCGGCAGCGCGTAGGCGCCCTGCTTGTCGAAGCCGAGCGGGTTGACGCAGTCGATCACGATCTTGCCGGCCAGCTCCTCGCGCAGCGACTCGAGGGTCGCCTTGTGGCCGTCCCACGGAACCGCCACGATCACGACGTCGGCCTCGCGGGCGACGGCGGCGTTCTCCGCGCCCCGGGCGGTCGCCCCCTCCCCCAGGCTGTCGGCGGCCTGCTGGGCGCGTTCGGCACTGCGGGAACCGATGATCACTTCATGGCCGGCGAGGGCGAACCGGCGTGCCAGCCCCTTGCCCTGGTCGCCGGTGCCGCCGAGGATGCCGATGGACAGGCCACTGACATCCGGCGCATCTGCGTGCTGAATGCTCATAGTGGACGATCCTGCCAGGGCACCTCAGACCGGCTCCTTCCCGGGTACCGCGGCCATGGCGGCGCCGATGATGCCGGCGTCGTTGTGCAGCTCGGCGGCCACGACCGGGGTCCGCACCTCTTCCAGGTACGGCAGGAAGCGGTCGGCCCTCTTGCTGACCCCGCCGCCCAGGATGATCAGCGACGGCCACAGCAGGTCCTCGATGCGGTGCATGTACTCGCCGAGCCGCTTCGCCCACTGCTGCCAGTCCCAGTCGTGGACGTCGCGGGCGTGCGCGGAGGCCCGCCGCTCGGCGTCCTTGCCGCGGATCTCGATGTGCCCGAGCTCGGTGTTGGGCACGAGCCGCCCGTCGACGAACAGCGCGGTGCCCACGCCGGTGCCGAGCGTCAGCATGAGCACCGTGCCGGCCCGGCCGCGCCCCACGCCGAAGGTCATCTCCGCCACGCCGGCCGCGTCGGCGTCGTTGAGCAGCGTCACGGGCACCCCGGCGGTCTCCGCGAACAGGTCGCGCGCGGCCAGGTCGATCCACGCCTCGCCGAGGTTGACCGCCGTACGGACGACGCCGCCGGTGACCACGCCCGGGAAGGTGACGCCCACCGGGCCCGTCCAGCCGAAGTGCGCGACGATCTCGGCGACGATCCGTGCCACCTCGCGGGGCGATGCCCCCTCCGGGGTGGCCAGGCGCAGCCGCTCCTGCGCGAACTCGCCCTTCTCCACGTCGACCGGCGCGCCCTTGATGCCGGACCCGCCGATGTCGACACCGAGTATCTCCATAGGGCTATACCTACCTGACATCGCCGGGCCTAACAAAGCGCACGTGATCTCACGCTCCGTACGGCACCATGGGGCCATGGACGCGAGTCAGGTGGCGGCTCTGCGGGAGCTGCTCGCGACGACCGGCTGGCCGGAGCGCACCCGGGAGTTCGCCTGGGCGCTGCGTTCGTCCACCCGGGAGCCAGGCGGTCTGCTGGTGTTCGGCCCGCCCGACGACGAGCCGTGGCACCTCGCCGCCCACCTCGACGACGAGAGCCGGTTCGGCGGCGTCCCGGAGCTTTCGCCCACGCTGGTGCGCTGGGAGCCGCCGCCCGGCGCCCCGCCGCACCTGCGGGTCGGCCTGGAGCGCCTGGAGGCGGCCGGGCGCGGGGAGACGCTGGTCGTCGTTTCCGAGGACGAGTCGGCGGCGCCGCTGCTGGAGCGGGTGGACGACGCGCGGCGCATCGGCGCGACGATCTTCGCGCTGGACACCGGCGACCGGGAGCTGCAAGGCCTCGCGCACGAGGCGCTGACCGTGCCGGTCGACGACCGGCTCGTGTCGTTCGACGCGGCCCAGCACCTCGTGAGCGCCGCCGCCGGGGAGCCGCTCCCCAAACGGGGTCTGCGCGACCGCCTGGCCCGTCTCCTGGAGACGATCAGCGGCCCCACCGTGTCCTGAAGGCTGTTTCACGAGCCCGCGTCAGCCTCGCCGCGCAGGCGGACGGCGGGCTCATGAAACAACCGCTGGTCTCAGCTCTTGCGGCGCCACTCCTCGTTGCGCTCCGCGGCGCGCTCGAACGCGTGCGCCGCCTCTTCCTCGGTGGCGTAGGGGCCCATGCGGTCACGGTTCGGGCAGCCGGGCCCGTGCTCGACCCTGCGGTGCTTGAGGCAGAAGAACCACTTGCCCTCGTCACTCATCGCGCTCTCCGATCATGGTGTCATCGTGCCCCGGCGGGCTGACTACACTCCAACAGCATGACGACGCAACTCCGTCCTGGTCACGTCTCCCCGATGCGCAAAGTGCCGGCGGACATCCCCCGGCCGGAGTACGTCGGCAAGAAGGTGCCCCGCACCGGAGAGCCGGACGTCAAGACGCCCGAGATCATCGAGCGGATGCGGGTCGCCGGGCGGATCGCCGCGCAGGCGCTCGAGGAGGTCGGCAAGAACATCCGGCCGGGTGTCACCACCGACGAACTCGACCGGATCGGGCACGAGTTCATGCTCGACCACGGCGCGTACCCCTCGACGCTGGGTTACCGGGGCTTCCCCAAGTCGCTGTGCACCTCGCTGAACGAGGTCATCTGCCACGGAATCCCGGACGACACGGTCGTCCGGGAGGGCGACATCATCAACATCGACATCACCGCGTTCAAGGACGGCGTGCACGGGGACACCGACGCGACCTTCCTGGTCGGCGAGGTGCACGAGGAGTCGCGGCTGCTCGTCGAGCGCACGCGCGAGGCGATGATGCGCGCCATCAAGGCCGTCCGCCCGGGCCGGCAGCTCAACGTCATCGGCCGGGTCATCGAGTCGTACGCCAAGCGGTTCGGCTACGGCGTCGTCCGCGACTTCACCGGACACGGCATCGGCACGACGTTCCATTCCGGGCTGATCGTGCCGCACTACGACGACCCGCACGCGACCACGATCATCGAGGCGGGGATGACGTTCACGATCGAGCCGATGCTGACGCTCGGCACGATCGACTACGAGATCTGGCCGGACCGCTGGACGGTCGTGACGAAGGACCGCAAGCGCACCGCGCAGTTCGAGCACACGCTCCTCGTCACCGACACGGGCGCGGAGATCCTGACGCTCCCGTGAGATAGGGCGGTTCGTCGCGGGTACGTACCGCGCCGTGGCCGACAGACTCGGGACGTACCGCAGCAAGCGCGACGCGCGCCGTACGCCGGAGCCGGTTCCAGGCGAGGGGCCGCTCCCCCGTGGGAACGACGACACGTTCGTGATCCAGGAGCATCACGCGCGGCGGCTGCACTGGGACTTCCGGCTCGAGCGCGACGGCGTGCTGGTGTCCTGGGCGCTGCCGAAGGGCGTGCCGGACGATCCGCGGACCAATCACCTGGCCGTGCACACCGAGGACCATCCGCTGGAGTACGCGTCGTTCGCCGGGGAGATCCCGCAAGGCGAGTACGGCGGCGGTCAGGTCACCATCTGGGACCGCGGGACGTACGAGACCGAGAAGTGGACCGACCGTGAGGTCAAGGTCGTCCTGCGCGGAAACCGAGTGTCCGGCCGATATGTCCTGTTTCGGACGAACGGCAAGAACTGGATGATCCACCGGATGGACCCGCCGGTCGACCCGGACGCCGACCCGATGCCCGAGCGGGTCGACCCCGTACGGCCCGAGGTGCGCGAACGCCTTCCCCGCCGCGCGGAGGCGTACGGCTTCGAGTTCGCGTGGGGCGGGCGCCGGTTGATCGTGTTCTCCGACCGCGGCACGACGCACGCTCAGGACGCCGACGGCGACGCCGCCAGGGCCCCGTCCGGGCTCGGGGAGTCGCTCGCCGCCCACCGGATCGTCCTGGACGGCGAGGTGGCCGTCGTCGAGGACCACGAGACCTACATGATCTTCGACGTGCTCCACCTGGACGGCCGTTCGCTGTTCGACGAGCCGTACGAACGGCGCCGGGAGCTCCTCGACGGCCTGCGTCTCGCCGGGCTCCGGTGGCAGACCGCGCCCTGCTTCGACGACGGCGAGGCGGTGCGGGCGGCCGCCCGGCAGCAGCGCCTGCCCGGGGTCGTCGCCAAGCGTCTCGACGCGCCCTACCGCCCGGGGAAGGCCGACTGGCGTCTCGTACCGGCGGAGTGAGGGGCGACGCCCTCGATCCGTCGTCGTGACCCGATCCTGTCAAACATTCTGTCCGAATCAGGACGAATCAGCATTAAAACGGAAATCTCCCTAGCCGGAATGTCAGTGGCTAATTACGCTACGGTCGTCATTCCCATGCATCTGGAGGCAATACGTGGGCGGTTCCCGCTTCCCCTTCCCCACCCCGGGAGAGCCGATCCTTCACACCTACGCCCGGCTTCGTGACGCCGGGCCCGTGGTCCCCATCGAGTTGCCGGGAAACGTTCCCGCCTGGGCGGTGAACAGCTACGAGGCGCTCGCCGACGTCTTCGCACGCGACAACAAGGTGTTCTCGGCGGACCCTCGGCACTGGGTCGCCCTGCACGACGGAACGGTCCCCGCGGACTGGCCGTTGCGCCCCCTCGTCTCCGGCGACCACCTTCAGGTCAAGGAGGGCGTGGACCACCGGCGGCTGCGGACCCTGATCGCCCGGGCGTTCACGGCCGCCCGGGTGGAGGCGATGGCACCCCGGATCACCGAGGTGACGGCCGCGCTCATCGACGGGATCGCCGCGGCCGGAGACGGCGTCGACCTCGTGCCCGCCCTCACCGAGACGTTGCCGATGTCGGTCATCTGCGACCTGTACGGCGTTCCTCAGGACGGACGGGCCCAACTGCGCGGCTGGACGACCGCGCTGCTGTCGCACACCTCCACCGGCGAGCAGGCCGCCGCCGCCAATGAGGCGCTGAACTCCTACCTGGCGTCGCTGGTCGACCTCAAACGCCGCGAACCGGGAGACGACCTGACGACCGGGCTCGTCCGGGCGCACGACGACGAGGACCGTCTCTCCGACGACGAACTCGTCAGTGCCCTGTGGGTCATGCTCGTCGCCGGCCACGAGACGACCGTCCACCTGCTCGGCAACGCCATCATCACACTGTGCGCCCACCGGGATCAGCTCGCCCTGGCGATCGAACGGGACCTGTGGCCCCAGGTGGTCGAGGAGACCCTGCGCTACCGCGGCCCCGTGCTCGGCTCGCCGTTCCGGTACACCATGACCGACACGACCCTGGCGGACGTGCCCATCCCCGCCGGTGAGGCCCTCTGGCTGAGCCTGGCGCACCACGGGACGGAACACGGACGGTACGGCGACACGGCCGACCGGTTCGACATCACCCGCGAGCAGAGCGGTCACCTGGCGTTCGGGTTCGGCCCGCACTTCTGCGTCGGCGCGCCGCTGGCCCGGCTGGAGAGCCGCATCGCCCTGGAGGCGCTGTTCGGGCGCTTCCCGGAGCTCAGCCTGGCCACCGACTCCGACGCCATTCAGTACAACCCGTCCGCCATCACGTTCGGGCCGTTGTCCCTGCCGGTGAACCTCGGCCCGGCGCGGGAGCGCGCCACGGAGGAACGCCTGCCGGAGCACGCCTGACCTTCCGATGAGCGCGCTCTCCGGGACGCGCTCAAGCCCCCGGACCCGGTCCTGACCGGGTCCGGGCCATGGCGCGTCCACACTCCGGACTGATTCGGGTCGATCGTGGAACCGCTCCGGCGCGTCGCGCGTCCGTACTCCCCGAAGCGGGCTACAGTCCGCGCGTGTCAACAAAGCGGGTGATCTTCACATGATGGGCCATACGCACGCGCTGGCCGGGGCTGCGGCCTGGCTCGGGACCGTGCCGTTCCTCGCGGACTACGGCATGCGGATGACTCCCGGCCAGATCGCGGCCGGAGCCGTCGTCTGTGCCGGGGCGGCGCTGCTTCCGGACCTCGACCACCACGACGGAACGATCGCCAACACGTTCGGCCCGGTCACCCGCGTCCTGTGCAAGGGCATCAGCGTGGTGTCCGGCGGGCACCGGCACGCGACGCACTCGCTGTTGTTCTGCGTGCTCATGGCGATCGGCGCCGACTACCTGTCGGAGAGCGTCCTCCCGGCGTGGTGGGTGATGATGTTCCTGCTCATCGGCCTGGGGTTGCAGGGGATCGGGATCGGTGTTCCCAAGAAGGAGCACTTCGACGCGCTGCTCAACGCCGCGATCGCCGGCGGGCTGACCTTCCTCATGGCGAACATGAAGTTCGCCGGGCCCGGACTGGGGACGCACGGCTACACGCTGGGGTGGGCCGGATTCGCGGTGGGGCTCGGCTGCCTCATGCACGTCATCACCGACTCCATCACGCCGCAGGGCTGCCCCGTGTTCTGGCCCATCCCCTGGCGGCTCGCGATCCCGATCGTGCCCCGCACCAACGGGAAGGTCGAGCTGTGGGTGGTCACGCCCCTGCTCACGCTCGCCATCGTGATTCTCGGCATCCGGTCGTCGGCCGGTTCCTTCGCCGCGCACTGGCTCACGCGGAACGGCGGCTGACCCTCTGGCTCTCGCGTGGCGTCGGCGGGCACCCCTGGTACCTGCCGGCGGCGTTTCCGTTGCCGCACGCCATACCGCTTCACCCTGCGACCTGCTGGGAAGAGCAGTGATGTGGGACACATGACACGGTGTGGCGTGGCCGTGATCACCGGACTGGTGCTGGTCGCCGGGTGCGGTGACGGCGACGCCAACAAGACGAACGCGGCCGCGACCTCTCCGGCCGCGGGCGCTCCACCGCCGGCCCAGGGGTACGCCGGCCAACTGGAGCAAGCGTACGAGCAGGTCGTCAAGACGGTGCTGCCCTCCGTGGTCCAGATCGACACCGACTCGGGCCTCGGGTCCGGCGTCATCTACGACAACAGGGGCGACATCGTCACGAACGCCCATGTCGTCGCGGGGGCCAACCGGCTGACGGTGACCACCGCGACCGGCAAGAAGGCGCTGCCCGCGGCGCTCATCGGCCAGTACGCCCCGGACGACCTGGCGGTCGTGCGGGTGAGCAACGGGTCACTGAAACCCGCGCGCTTCGGCGACTCCAGCCGCCTGACGGTGGGTCAGATCGTCCTCGCCATGGGCAATCCGCTCGGCCTGTCGGGCAGCGTGACCAACGGCATCGTCTCCGCGGTCGGACGCACGGTGTCCTCGCCGCGCGAGGGCGCCTTCGCCGGCGCGACGATCGCCGGAGCGGTGCAGACGAGCGCGCCGATCAACCCGGGCAACAGCGGCGGCGCGCTGGTGACCCTGAACAACGAGGTGATCGGCATCCCCGCCCTCGCGGCCTCCGACCCGCAGATCGGCGGCGCGGCCGCGGGCATCGGCTTCGCGATCCCCAGCAACATGGTCAAACTGATCGCCGATCAGCTCATCAAGTCGGGCCGCGTGACCAACTCGGGCCGGGCCGCGCTCGGCGTCACCATCCGGAACGTCGCCGACCTGGCGGGCAACGTCGTCGGCGTCGGGGTGGCGTCGGTGACGAAGGGCGGCCCCGCCGACAGGGCCGGGATCCGCCCCAACGACATCATCGCGTCGGTCAACGGCACCAAGACGCCGACCACCGCCGAACTGTCGGACGTCCTGGCCGTGCTGAAGCCCGGCGACAAGGCGCAGATCGTGGTCCAGCACCCGGACGGCAGCAAGACCACGACCACGGTCACCCTGGGCCAACTGCCCGGCTAGGGCCTATCCGGCTGTACGGGAGGTCCTCCGGCGAACCCGGCCAGCGCGCGGTCGGTGACCTCGCGCAGCCGGTCACGGACCTTCGGGTCGTACGCGTCGCCGTGCGCCCTGGAGCGCCTCATGCCGTCGAAGAAACCACCCGTTCCGACATCCTCGGTGACGAGCCGCAGCACGGCGTCGCCGCCCTCCTCGACCGTCGACCATGGGGTGACGCCGGCTTCGCGGACCATGGCGGTGTCCATGTAGGTCGCCGGGTGGATGCAGTTGACCGCGACGCCGTCCAGCCGATCGGCCAGGTCGAAGGTCCAGGCGGCGAGCGCCAGCTTGCTTCGGCAGTACGCGAGGGTGCCGTTGTAGCGGCGGTCCATCGTCAGGTCGTCGAAGTCGATCGTGTCCTGGCCGAGGGATCCCTCGTTGACGATCCGGGCGCCCGGTCCCAGCGCGGGCAGCAGCAGGCGCGTGAGCAGCACGGGCGCCAGGTAATTGACGGCCCAGTGCAGCTCGTGCCCGTCGGCGGTGAGCCGGCGGTCCGTGCCGCTGCCGACACCCGCGTTGTTGATCAGTACGTCCAGCCCTGCGCCGCCGGCGCTCTCCGCCGCGAGGTCGGCGCGGACGCGGTCGGCGAGGTCGCGCACCTCTGCGAGCGACGCGAGGTCGGCGACGTACGGCCGGCCGCCGGTGTCCGCCGCGACCGCGTCGAGTTTCGTCCGATCACGGCCGTGCAGCAGAACGGTCATGCCCCGCTCGGCGAGGTGCCCGGCGAGGTACCGTCCCACGCCGGCCGTGGATCCGGTGATCAGTACTGTGGTCATGGTCCGATCCTCGTACGCGCTGCCGTGCCGGTACCAGGGCACGCCGGTCCTGGTACAACGGCCACCACTCACGGCCGGAAGTCGATGCGGTCGTGCTGGAAGTCGAGGGTGACGCTGCTGAAACGACGGAGTTCGTCCGAGCCGAGCAGCCCGGACACTCCCATGCCGAGGTCGACGACGGCGAGCGAGTGAGCCCGGAGCGGAATGCCGCCGATCGTCCACTGCCGCACCTTGACGATCGGCACGGTTCCGCTGCCGGTGACGCCCTGGACCCGGTGCTGCTGCCCCGTGCGCGGCAGCCCGAGCCGGCGGACGAGGCTGCGGTCCACGGAGGAGTTCGACGACCCGGTGTCCAGGACGAACTCGTACGGGCCTCGGCCGTTCACCCGCACCGGGACGAAGACCAGCGTGCCGTCGCCGCTGTTGATGACCCGCATGGGGAGCGAGAAGGCGCTGCCGGTCTCCACCGGCGAAGGCGCCACCCCCAGCGGCGAGGGCAACGACGATATGGGGACCGAACCGGCGGGGCGCGACGCGTGGGCCGCGGGCCGGGCCTGTGTCTCGCCGCAGCCTACGGCGGCGGGCAGCGCGGCCGCCAGCAGCAGCCTGATGATCATCGTGCGGGACACAGGGACGGACGTTCCCGTCGGTGGGCGGGCTAACCCGGGTCGCGGAAGAAGCTGGCCGGATCTTGGCGGCCGGAAATGGACCGCGGAGGTCAGGCGTCGCAGCCGGCCGTGACCGCGGAGGTCAGGCGTCGCAGCCGGCCGTGACCGCGGAAATCAGGCGTCGCAGCCGGGACGGGACCCCGGAGATCGGGCGTCGCGGCCGGGCGGTAGGACACGGGCGGCCAGGTCCAGGACTCCCGCCCGGATGCGCTCCCAGTCGTGACCGTCGGCGCGTAGCGCGTGGACGAGGTCCGCCGACAACGCGGCCAGGAGCACGTGGGACAGATGGTCGGCGTCGGCGCCCGGGTCGGCCTCACGGATGAGGATCGCCAGGTGACGATGCCAGAACCGGTAGCTTCCGATGCGGTAGCGCGCGCCCGGCACGGCGGTCTCGGACAGCCGCAGCACGTCGAGGTGGCCGCTGAGGTAGTCGACGTAGGCGTCGAGGAACGCCGTGATCCGCTCCGCCGCCGGGACCCCGGGTCCGAGCGGCGGCGGGCCCGACAGGATCCCTTCCTGGAGTTCGCGCTCCCGATCGTCGAGGAGGGCAACCGCCAGACCCGACTTGTCGCCGAAGCGCCGGAAGACCGTCCCCTTGCCGACCCCGGCCTCGCGGGCGACGGCGTCCATGCTCACCCCGTCCACGCCGTGCACGGCGAACAGCTTGGCCGCGGCGTCGAGCACGAGCCGCCGGTTGCGCGCGGCGTCGGCCCGTTCGGTCGGCCTCCGGGCCGCCAGCGACGACAGCTCGACGTCCTCCGGCATCCGCGCTCCCTCACTCGATCGATCCCTCGACATTCGGACCATAGTCCGGTAGCGTCCCCGATATCAACCGGACTGCGGTCCGATTATCGAAGGGACCATCATGACCGCGCTCATCTCCCGCGACGACCTGCGTGCCGCCATCGAGGCCGACACGGTGACCGTCGTCGACGCCCTGCCCGAGTCGTACTACGCGCAGCAGCACCTGCCCGGCGCGCTCAACCTCGTCGAGGACGAGGTCGACGCCCGCGCGGCGGACCTGCTGCCGGACCGGAACGCCCCGATCGTCACCTACTGCTCGAACGCCGCCTGCGGCAACAGCGAGGCCGTGGCGACCCGCCTGACGGGCCTCGGCTACACCGACGTCCGCAAGTACCGTGACGGCATCCAGGACTGGGTGGAGGCCGGCCTGCCCGTCGAGTCCGGAACTCCCGCCGCCCGCTGACCGGCCGGCACCGCCGAGCGGCCGCGGCCCGCTTCCGCCCGGCCGCTCAGGCGTCCCCTCCGGCCCGCGCCCGCCCGGCACTCAGAGGTCGCCCCCGGCCCGCGCCCGCCCGGCACTCAGAGGTCAACCCCGGCCCGCCCTCACCCGGCCGCTCAAACGTCCCCTCCGGCCCGGCACTTCGCGGCACGCAGGCGTCCCCTCCGCCCCGGCGCTTCACGGCACGCAGGCGTCACCCCGACCCGGCCTCTCGCGGCACGCAGGAGTTACCCCGACCCGGCCTCTCGCGGCATTTCAGGGGTCACGCCGGCCCCGGGCTCATCCCGCGCTCAGGCGCCGGTCTCGGCCGCCCGTACGCGCTCGATGACGGGGGCGAACGCCTCCATGTACGAGCCGTGCACCGTGTAGTACGTGAAGCCGTAGCGCTCGCGATATCGCAGGATCCGCTCGGCCATCTCGTCGACGGTACCGATCAGGACGAAGGGCGTATCGAGGATCTCGTCGGCGCTCAGGACGCGCCCGAACCGCTCGCTCACCTTCTCTGCGGCCGCCCGCCGGTCCTTCGTCTCCAGCACGATCTGGACGAGCGTCTGCCACTCGACCTCGTCCGCCCGCTCGCCCGCGCATTCGCGCGCGTAGCGGACGCGTTCGTCCGCCTCGGCCGCCGTGGCGAGGCGGAACGTCCCCGGAGGCTGGCCCTTGACCTGGTACGTCCCGGCGATCCCGACGATGTCGGCGCGCTTCGCGGCGACGCGCAGGATCCGGTCCCCTGTGCCGCCGATCAGCAGCGGCGGCCCGGAGCCGTCGAACCCGCGCCGCTGCACCGGTGCGAGCACCGGGAGCCCCATCGCCTCGCGGAGCGCGGCCTGCTGTTCGAAGCCGTCCCCGGCGAAGAGCCGGGCCAGTTCGTCGATGGTCGCCTCGAGGCGGTCGGCTCGGGCGCCGAAGGGCTCCCACGGGACGCCGGCCTCGTCGAACTCCCATTTCATGTGACCCGCGCCGAGGCCCAGCTCCAGCCGGCCGTCCGTGAGGACGTCCGTGGTGGCCACCTCCCGCGCCAGCAGGGCCGGATTCCAGAAGGCGGCGTTCAGCACGAGCGTGCCGACCCGGAGGCGCTCGGTCGCCGCGGCCACGGCGACCAGTGCCGGGAACGGCGCGGGCATGCCGAGGTGGTCCGCGGCGAACACCGTGTCGAAGCCGTACCGCTCACCCTGCCGGCAGGTTTCGACGAGCGCCGCGCGGGAGTCGAGGCCGAGGAGGTTGAAGGAGAACCGGAATCCGCCCATGACGATCACCCTCACTCACGACGGCGGGGTCGGCAAAGCCCTTCACCTCAGGGCGAAACGGTCAGTCCTGGCTCCGTGCCCGCTTGTCCAGCGACGCCAGGTAGGCGTTGTAGTCGGCCAGTTCGTCGGCCTCCTTGCGCACGGCCGCCCGGTCGGCGCGGCGCTCCTCGCGGCGCGCCACCCGCTGGTCCTCCGCGAACCACTGGAACACCATCGCGATCAGCACGATGAACGTCGGAATCTCCCCGAACGCCCACGCGATGCCGCCTCCGGTGTGCTGGTCGGCGAGGATCGACGGCCCCCACGACCGGTGCAGCGAGTTGTACCAGCCCTGGGCGATCGGCTGCCCGAGCTCCATCAGCGCGATGCCGAAGAAGGCGTGGAACGGCATGGTGACGAACAGCAGGATGATCTTGGCGACGAACGGCATCCGGCGCGGCGTCGGATCGACCCCGATCAGCACGTAGAAGAACAGCGTGCCCGCGACCAAGAAGTGCACGAGCATCGCGAGGTGGCCGACGTGGGCGCGCATGAGGTAGCCGAACAGCCCCGTGAAGTACAGCACGTACGTGCTGCCCATGAAGATGATCGTCGCGGTGGCCGGGTGGGCGATGAACGCCATCCCCCGGCTGTTCAGGATGGCGGTCAGCCATTCGCGCGGTCCCCGGTCGCCGCGGATCGCGGCCGGCTTGAGCGCGCGCAGCGCGAGCGTCACCGGGGCGCCCAGCACCAGGAAGATCGGGGTCAGCATGGACAGCACCATGTGCTGGATCATGTGCACGCTGAACAGCACCGGAGCGTACGTCGCGGCGCCCGTCATCGTCACCGCCACCACCGTGACCAGGCCGACGAACCACGCGGCGGTCCGGGTCATGGGCCAGCGGTCACCGCGGCGGCGCAGCCGCATCACCCCGGCGACGTACAGGCCGCCGAGCACGACGACGAGGACGGCGAAGAACAGGTCGGGCCGCCACAGCGTCGCCAGCCGGACGACGTTCACCGGCGCCGGCATGTCGAAGCCCAGCAGGCTGCGCACGGGGGTCTCGTCGGTCGCGGGCGCCGGCGGGGCGGTGCGGGCGAGCGCGACCGCGACTCCCATCGTGGCGGCCATCACGAACGCCTCGACGGCGACGAGCCGGATGAACGGCCACGGCGGGCGCACGACCGACGGCCGCGCGTACCCCTTGGGGTTGTGCGCCATGATCGCCGGCAGCGTGCGTTCGCGGTGCAGCCAGCCGAGCACGCCCAGCGTCGTGAACAGGGTCGCCTTGACCACTATCAGCCGACCGTAGTCGCTGGTGAACAGCTCGGCCGGAGTGGGGACGCGGGAGATCGCGTTGGCGACGCCGCTGACCCCGACGGCGACGAAGCACCACAGCGCCATCCGGCTGAACCGGTGGGCGGCCACCCCGAGATGGTCGCCGTCGTGAGCGGCGTGCCAGCCCAGGATCAGCAGTCCGCCCACCCAGGGCGCGAGCGCGACGACGTGCATGGCGAGGCCGCTGATGGCCAGCTCGTGGTTGGGCGAGGACGCCGAGTGGCCGGTCAGCGGGGGCGGCAGGAGCGCGACGACGGCGGCGACGAGCAGGCCGGCCGCGCTGCCGGGCGTGGCGGCCGTCCGGGCCAGCAGCGCGATCATCGCGGTCAGCAGCACGACGATCATCAGCGCCGTGCCCTGCGGCAGCTGACCGACGTAGCTGGAGAGCTCGTTCCCGCCCGCGACCTTGGCGACGGGCTCGCCGAGGATGTCGGAGACGGTGAAGATCAGGGTGGCGGCGGACCCGGCCGCCCAGACCGCGGCGATCCAGGAGGCCCCCCGTAGGTAGCGCACGGCCTGCGGGTCGAGCACGCCCTTGACCGACGGCAGCAGGACGACGGCGCCCAGCAGCGCGCCGACGGTGAGGGTGCCGCCGAGGTCCATGGTCAACCGGGCGACCGGGAGACCCCACCGGGTGAGCGTGCCCGCGTCGGCGAGCCCGCTGATGACCTTCTCGCGGACCGCCCCGCCGGCGACCAGCGCGATGAGAAGGGCGGCGAGGCTGGTGAGCCCGACGAGCGCCGCAGCGATGTACGGCCGGTGGCTACGCACGGGAGACCGCGGCCCGGACTCGGACGGCTGGGCGAGGCGCACCGCCGTGGGCGCCGACCGAGCCGAGGCGGGCACCGACCAAGGCGGGGCGGGCGCCGGCCGAGCCGAAGTCGGCGTCGAGCAAGCCGAAGCCGGCCAAGCCTGGGTGGGCGCCGACCGAGCCTGAGCAGGCGTCGGCCGAGCCGAAGTCGGCGTCGAGCGAGCCGGAGCGGACGTCGGCCAGGCCGGGGCGTGCGGCGGCGGAGCCGGGGCGGCGCGCGGGCGGCGAGAGGTTCATCATGGCGAAGGAGGCGGTCTCTCCGGGTCGGCAGGTGATCCCGGGGCGCTCACCGCTCTGGGCGTGCTCCGCGTGCGGCCTCGTCCCCGGCCGCCGCTCGCCCGCTCGTCAGGATCGCTCCCCGGACCTCCTCAGCTTATTCACCCTCCGGGGCCCGGCGGATACGGGTCGCCCGGAGCGCTCCTGGCCTCCTCCGGCCGCCCGGTCCGTCACAGGCCGGCGCAGGCCAGCGCCCGCCGGTACGCGTCGGCCCGCTGCTGCGGTGAGCCGGCGTCCGACAGCAGTTCGGCGAGCCGGAACCAGCCCTGCGCCGCCTCACGGGAGGGCCCGATCTCCCTGAGGCAGGTCATGGCACGCTCCAGCGTGGCCGCCGCCTCGTCCGGGCGGCCGAGCCGCAGGGTCGCCTCCGCGAGTGCGATCAGGGCTCCGGCGGTGGCCGGCCGCGCATCGTTCCCCAGGAGTTCCAGCGCTTCGTTCGCCCGGTCGGCGGCCCGCTGAGCCTCGCCCGTCGCGAGCTCCGCGCGGGCGAGTTCGGTGAGGCACCAGGCGACGTCGAGGTCCGCCGCCCCGGTCGCGGTCAGCTCGTGGAGGGCGCGTTCGAGCTCGTCGCGGGCGCGTCGCGCGTCCTGCGGCCGGGCCAGCAGCATGAGGGTGGCGTACTCCCTCCGCAACCGGCTCACGTCGCGCAGGTCCGCGGCCTCTCCCAAGAGGGACAGCGCCCGCTCCCCGTACGTCGCCGCCGTGTCGAAGTCGCCCTGGTGCTTGGCGACGAGGGCGGTCTCCCAGTAGGCGGCCATGCGGGCGGCCGGGCTGCCGGTCGCCTCCGCCTGGTCCAGCAGCCGGTCGGTCAGCTGCCGGGCGCTGACCAGGTCGCCGCGTTCGAGGTAGACGCCGACGAGGGTGCCGCCGAGCTTGACCGTCTCGTCGCTCCACGGCCCCTCTTTGGCCGTCACCCGCGCGAACGCGCGCTCTGCCAAGGCCGCGCTCTCCGCCAGGTCGCCCTTCTCCCGGTGGCAGCGGGCGGCGGCAACGTTGACCCGGATCCATTCGTCGGTGTCGTACTCCGGTGACAGGTCCGACCCGAGGGCGGCCAACTCCCGCAACGCCTCGTCCAGCGCACCTGCCGCCTCGAGGGCGAGCGCGTGCCCCCACCGGGCCTGGCGCGCCGACTCGGGCAGCGCGGCCAGCGCCGGGTCGGCCAGCAGTTCGGCGAACCGGTCGCGCGCCTCGCCCGCCCGGCCGTTCCGCAGGGCGGTCTCGGCACGGTCGAGGGTCGTCTGCAGCCGATCCTGCGTGGCCTCGTCGATGCCGCTCGAGAGGTAGGACGCCGAGCAGCCGAGCTTGCGGGCGAGGAGCCGGACGACATCAGGGGTCGGGGTGCGCTTCCCACTCTCGATCAAGGAGACGTAGCTGTCGGACAGCTCCGGAAGAGCCAGCTGCGCCTGGGAAAGACCCTTGCGCATCCGCGCCCAGCGGATGCGTTGTCCGAGCGATTGGTGACTATCCACATTGACCCACTTTTACGAAAACAATCAACTAAGAATCAGGAGGGTTTGTTGAATCCACGGCGCGCATCACGAGGCCTCGCGGGCGTTGCCCCGCAGGCGGGACGTTCTCCCGCCGACCAGCGACACTTCGACGATCACGCCCCCTAACAGCGGCCGACCGATCGACCCGCTCGGCCCGATCTGCGGCACTGAAGATACTTGTACCAGAAAGGATAGTTTTCGCTGCCTTCTTACAGAAGACTCTTGGACGACTTTCGAAACCCGGCCACGGCGATCCACCACCGGAACGCCCGCCATGGGCGGCCGATCCGCCCACCGGCACCGGCAAAGCAGGACGACGATTCGCCCCATTTCACACATAGATCCGGAAACGTCGCGCTGGCACGTGCCGTACGAGCGGGCGGGTGCCGCACCCTACCGGCCGTCCGGCCTGCGAGGGGGTGTCCGGTGGATCCCTGTCCGGCTGCGCGGCGAACAAGACCCACCGGACACCCCCTGGGGGATCCGTAACTCGCATACCGATGAGTCCGGAAGACGACGTCAACGACTAGTCTTCCGACGTCACCCCTGCGGCCCACGACTCGTGCGATCCCGTTCATGATCGATTCGTCGGAGGCCGTGCTGAGTCGCGACCCCTGCGAAACGGAGCCCCGAATGACGACGCGGCTGGAGGCCGGAGGTCCCCTCGACCGCTTCTTCGACCTGACCGCACGCCGGACCACGGTGGCGCGCGAGGTGCGCGGCGGCATCACCACGTTCGTGGCGATGGCCTACATCATCCTGCTGAACCCCATCATCCTCGGCGGAGCGGAGGATGTGACCCACGCGCACCTGTCGATCCCCCAGCTGACCACCATGACCGCGCTGTCGGCAGCGATCTCCACCCTCATCATGGGCCTGGTCGGCAACGCGCCGCTGGCCCTCGCGTCCGGGCTGGGCATCAACGCGGTCGTCGCCTTCCAGGCCGCTCCGCACATGACCTGGCCGCAGGCCATGGGCCTCGTCGTGCTCGAGGGCGTGGTCATCGTGATCCTGGCCGTCACCGGGTTCCGCGAACGGATCATGAACGCCATCCCCTTGGCGCTCAAGCACGCCATCGCCGCGGGCATCGGCGCCTTCATCGCCCTGATCGGCATGGTCGACTCCGGCTTCGTCGGCAAGGGCGACGGCACTCCCCTGACCCTCGGCTCGGGCGGCCACCTCGCGGGCTGGCCGGTCGTCGTGTTCGTCATCGGCCTACTGCTGATGATCGTGCTGTACGTCCGCCGCGTCCCCGGAGCGATCCTGCTGAGCATCGCGGTCGCCACTGTGCTCGCCATCGTCATCAACAGCAACGCCACGATCGCCGCCAAGGCGTGGGGCACGGTCGTACCGAAGCTGCCCTCCAAGCTCGTCTCGACCCCCGACTTCGGGCTGCTGGGCAAGGTCGACCTCTTCGGCGGCTTCGGCCGGGCCGGCGTGCTCACGGCCCTCGTCGTACTGTTCACCCTCGTGCTGAGCGGCTTCTTCGACGCGATGGGCACGATCCTCGGGCTCACCGAGGAGGCCGGGCTGCTCGACGAGCAGGGACACGTGCCGCGGCTGGGGCGCATCCTCGCCGTGGACGGCACGTCGGCGATGATCGGCGGTCTCACCAGTTCCTCCGCCGGCACCGTGTTCGTCGAGTCGGCGGCGGGCATCGGCGAGGGCGCCCGCACAGGGCTGGCCAACATCGTCACCGGGCTCCTCTTCACCGCGACGCTGTTCCTCACCCCGATCGCGGCCGTGGTGCCGGCGCAGGCCGCCGCGCCCGCGCTCGTGATCGTCGGCGCCCTGATGATGACCCAGGTCGCCAAGATCGGCTGGTCCGACCTGGACATCGCGATCCCGGCCTTCGTCGCGATCGTGATGATGCCCTTCACGTACTCCATCACCAACGGCGTCGGCGCGGGCGTCATCGCCTACACCCTCATCCAGACCGCCCGCGGCCGGTGGGCCGGCTGGCTGCTGTGGCTCATCTCGGTCGTCTTCGTCGCCTACTTCGGCATCAACGTGATCGAGCGGATCTTCGGCATCTCCTGACGCCGCGTCCGACGGCCCCGGGAGCCGCTGGCGTCCGGGGCGGCCAGGCACGCGACGTACGGGGCCACAAGGACGCCGCGCACCCGGCGGATCACCGGTGCGCGGCCCGAGGAGCGCGGCGCACCGGCCGACATCGCGCGCGTGGCCGCATCCCGCGTCGCGTATGGATACCGTTAAGACCTAGGTGTGCCGGGAAGTCTGGTCGGCTCTGTCTTTGTCGTCCCCTTTTTAGGAAGAGGCAGCCGCCGTGGCAGACGTCGAAGCGTTCGGGCTCGCCGTTCTCGTGACCGCACTCATCGGCACGGTGGCCGTGCTGTCCAACCGGTTCAGCGAACGCGCCCGGATCCCGGCACCGGCGATCTTCCTGGTGTGCGCGGCGATCGCCTCCGACCTGTGGCCTCGTCTCGGCTCGGTCTCCCTGCCGACGATCGAGAAGGTCGTCACCGTGGCGCTCGCCGTGATCCTCTTCGACGGCGGCATGCACATCGGCCGACGCCGTTTCCGTTCCGCGGCCGCCGCCACGGTCTGGATCGGCGTCGCCGGGACGCTCATCACCACCGCGGCCCTCGCCCTGCTCGCCCATTACGCGTTCGGCATGGACTGGCGCCTGGCCATGCTGCTCGGCACCGCCCTCGCCCCGACCGACCCGGCCGTGGTCTTCTCCGTGCTGGGCCGCCGGGAGATCGCCGGGCGCACCGGCACCCTCCTGGAGGGAGAGTCCGGGGCCAACGATCCGGTCGGCATCGCCCTGCTCGTCGCCGTGCTCGGCGCGACCGGCGGCGGACTGTCGGCGGTCGGCCATGTCACGGTCGCGTTCCTCCAGCAGATGGTGATCGGGGGCGCCGTCGGAGTCGCGGGCGGAATGCTCCTGCTGGCCTTCATGCGGCGCGTCCCGCTCCCCAGTGAGGGCCTGTACGCGCTGCGGGTGCTGTTCGGCGCGCTGGTGATCTACGGGCTGGCGACCGTCGCGCACGGTTCGGGCTTCCTCGCCGTCTTCGCGGCCGGCATCCTGCTCGGCGACGAGCGCGCCCCGTACAAGAGAGAGATCGAGCGGTTCCACTCGTCGCTGGCGAGCCTCGCCGAGATCGTCGCCTTCATCATGCTCGGCCTCACGATCAGTCTGCGCGGCCTCGGTGACGGTGGAGCGTGGTGGATCGGCCTCATCATCGCCGCCGCGCTGGCCTTCGTGATCCGGCCGGTGTTCGTCGGGCTCCTGCTGTGGCCGGTGCGCCTGCGGCGGAGCGAGCGGATCTTCGTACTGTGGACCGGGCTGAAGGGAGCGGTGCCGATCCTGCTCGGCCTGTTCATCCTGCAGGAGGGACTGCCCGGCGTCCGGCGCGCCTACGAGATCATCTTCGTGGTGGTCGCGTTCTCGGTGACCGTCCAGGGCGGTCTGGTGCCGGAGCTCGCCCGCCGGCTGCGCATTCCCCTGCGCGTCGTCGAGCCCGAGCCGTGGAGCCTGGGCGTACGGTTCCAGGAGGAGCCGGAGGGCCTGCACCGATACCAGGTAAGGGCGGGCTCGGCCGCCGACGGCATGACCGTCGACGAACTGCCCTGCGGCGAGGACGTCTGGGTCAGCTTCGTCATCCGGGGCGGCCGCCTGGTCCCGGTGCGCGCCGACACGCTCATGCGGGCGGGAGACGAGGTGCTCGTCCTGGCCCCCGACACCCCGGACCTGGAGGCCGTCTTCACCCGCCGGCGGGACTCGGCGAGCTGACAGTGTGTCAGCATCCTTGGCGATGCGGATACAGATTGATGCCGCCTCTGCGGCCGTCGCGCGGTCACTCTTAGGGGAGAAGCACCCTGAGGAGGAAACGTGAAGGTCGCCGTACCCCGCGAGATAAAGAACCACGAATACCGCGTGGCCATCACGCCCGCAGGCGTGCACGAACTGGTCCGGCACGGCCACGACGTCCTCATCGAGCGCGGAGCCGGCGCCGGCTCGTCGATTCCGGACGAGGACTTCATCGGCGCCGGGGCCAAGATCCTTGAGACGGCCGACGACGTGTGGGCGGCCGGCGACCTGATCCTCAAGGTCAAGGAGCCCATCGCCGACGAGTACCACCGGATGCGGAAGGGCCAGACGCTCTTCACCTACCTGCACCTGGCGGCCTCGCGCGCGTGCACCCAGGCCCTGCTCGACGCCGGCGTCACCTCCATCGCGTACGAGACCGTCCAGCTGCCGAACCGGTCGCTGCCGCTGCTCGCGCCGATGTCGGAGGTCGCGGGCCGGCTCGCGCCGCAGGTCGGCGCGTACAACCTGATGCGCTTCAACGGCGGACGCGGCGTGCTCCCCGGCGGGGTTCCCGGCGTCGCCCCGGCGAAGGTCGTCGTGATCGGCGGCGGGGTCTCCGGGCTGAACGCCGCCCAGATCGCCGTCGGGATGGGCGCGGACGTCACCGTGATGGACGTCAACGTCGACCGGCTCCGGCACATCGACGCGATCTACCAGGGCCGGCTGAAGACGCTGGTGTCGAGCGCGTACGCGATCGAGCAGGAGGCGCTCGGCGCCGACCTGGTCATCGGCGCGGTGCTGATCCCCGGCGCCAAGGCCCCGACGCTGATCTCGAACGAGCTGGTGTCCCGGATGAAGCCGGGTTCGGTGCTCGTGGACATCGCGATCGACCAGGGCGGCTGCTTCGAGGACTCCCACCCCACGACGCACGCCGACCCGACCTACAAGGTCCACGAGTCGGTCTTCTACTGCGTCGCCAACATGCCGGGCTCGGTGCCGAACACCTCGACGTACGCGCTGACGAACGTCACGCTCCCCTACGCCGTCGCGCTCGCCGACAAGGGCTGGCGTACGGCGCTGCGGGACGACCACGCGCTGGCGCTCGGCCTCAGCACCCACGACGGCGCACTGGTCAGCGAGCCGGTCGCCGAGGCGCACGGCCTCCAGGCGACCGCGCTGGAGGACCTGCTCGCCTGACGGCGTCGACACGAGCGCCCCGGCGGCCGCCGGGGCGCTCGTGCGCTCGCCGAGGCGGGTCAGAGCGCCCGTTCCGCGTCCCGTATCGTGCCACCCATGGGGGAATTGATCCTGCTGCGACACGGTGAGACTGAATGGAGCCGCACCGGAAGGCACACCGGCCGCACCGACGTCGCCCTGACCCCGCGTGGCGAGGAGCAGGCCAAGGCGCTGGCGCCGCTCGTCGCCGCCCGGGACATCGCGCTGACCGTGACGAGCCCGGCCCAGCGCGCCCGGCGTACGGCCGAGCTGGCGGGACTGACCGGCACCGAGACCGACGACCGGCTCTGGGAGTGGGACTACGGCGCGTACGAGGGCCGCACCACGCCCGCGATCCGCGAGGAGCGTCCCGGCTGGTACCTGTGGACCGACGGGGTGCCGGAGGGAGAGACCGTCGACCAGGTCGGCGCCCGGGCGGACGCCGTCATCGAGCGCGTCCGGCCGTACCTCGCCGAGAGCGACGTCGCCCTCGTGGCGCACGGGCACGTGCTGCGGGTGCTGACGGCCCGGTACCTCGGCCTGCCGGCCGCCGACGGCCGCCTTTTCCGCCTCGACACCGGAACGATCTCCGCCCTGGGCGTCGAACACGAACGTCCCGTGATCAGCTCGTGGAACGTCCCCGCCCGGTAACCGCCCGCCTCGGTGCCGGGCACACGATTGCCGTCACCGTTGACTCCTTGCCGCCGGTGGCGCCGGGCAATTGACGGAGTTGCCGGAATTTGTGCGTCAACAGTGGCGGCAAAGCCCTGCGTCACCGGGGGCGCGTCGGCCGCAATACGCCCGAGGCGAACGCGGGATCGATCGTGCGTACTCGCGCCGTAGGCTCGCGCCGTGAACGATCGTCGTACGGCCGGCGTCGGTGACGTGCGCCTGGCCTACCAGGTCTACGGGGCGTCGGCGGCCCCTCCGGTCGTGCTGCTGCACGCGCTCGGCGAGGTCGGCTCGACCTGGCAGGAGACCGCGACGGGCCTCGCCGTCTCCCACCACGTATACGCGGTCGACCTGCGCGGGCACGGCGCGAGCGACCGGGCCGCCGCGTACTCCTTCGAGCTCATGCGCGATGACGTCGTGGCCCTCCTCGACGTCCTCGGGCTCGACCGGGTGACCCTCGTCGGGCACTCGATGGGCGCCACCGTGGCGTACCTGCTGGCCGGGAGGCACCCCGAACGCGTGGACCGCCTCGTCCTGGAAGAGCCGCCACCGCCGGTGCCCGCCGATCCGCCGAGGCACCTACCCGAGCACCCGGAGGAGACCGAGGCGTTCGACTGGGCGGCGGTGGACGCGATCTACCGGCAGCGCAACGATCCCGACCCGGCCTACTGGGACGTCGTGGCCGCGATCACCGCACCGACGCTGGTCGTCGCGGGCGGGCCGGGCAGCCCTCTCCCCCAGGACCAGATGGCAAGGCTCGCCGAGACGATCCCCGACCACCGGCTGGTGACCATCGACGCCGGGCACCTCGTCCACGAGGAGAGACCCGAGGAGTTCGCCGCCGCGCTCGCCGCCTTCCTCTCCTGAGCTCAGGAGGCGGCGGGAAGGTCGGCGGTCCCTTCCCGGGTCAGGCGGCGGGCTCTGCGGGCGTCGGGCGAGTAGATCCACTGCTCGGGCACCACCTGAGTGCCCCGGTACAGCGCCTTCAGCGTGGTCGTCGCCCACAGGTCCTCCAGCGGCGTGGCCGGCAGACCGTACATGCGGCGCGCCCAGCGCGGGAGGGTGGCCACGACGAGCGTCGCGATGCTCGGCGCGGCCAGTTTGAGCGGCAGCATCCGGCGCGGAACGGTCGGGTTGTACAGGCGCCGCAGGCCCTGCTTCGCCTCCTTGCACGCGTAGATCCTGGGCCGCATCTCCTCGTAGTACGCCCGCATCTCGGCGACCGAGGCGGGGATGTCGGCGGGGTCGAGACCGACGACGGCGCCGGATCGGCGCTGCTCGTCGACGAACGCGTCGGCCTCCTCAGGCGTCAGCGGGACACCGGCGCGCAGCGCGATGTCGAGGTAGGAGTCGACCTCGCCCATGTGGACCCAGAGGAGGTTCTCCGGCTCGTCGATCCGGAAGATCTCCCCGGTGACCGGGTGGTAGCCGGTCAGCTTGGAATGGAGGCGGCGCACCCGGCGGCCCGTCCGCTCGACCTCCTCGAGGGTGCCGTACGTGCGGACGCGGACGAACTCGATCGTGCGGCCCAGCCGCGACCAGGCCGCCCGGGGGTCCATGAGGTCGGAGTTCTGCGCGGTGCCCCACATGGACGGCGGGTGCAGTGCCTGCAGGATGAGCGCCCGGAAGCCGCCCACCATCTGGACCGGCTCCCCCATCACCTTCCAGGTCACCGAACCGGGGCCGAACAGCCCGTAGTCCTCGCTCATCGCCACCGCCTCGGGAGGTCCTGCCGGCGCGGTACAACTCGCGCCCTATGCAAGTAAATGATTATTTCCCCGGATCTAGGTTTTCACACGCCGTCGATGCGGCCGTCGAGCAGTCCGAGCAGGTGGGGGCAGTCGCGGAGCGGGGCGTCGCCGGGGCATTCACCGCGTGCTCCAGGGTCTCCACTGCGGCCTCCGCGCCGGCGATCCGCTCCCGGAGCACGGCTTCGACTTCACGGGGCCGTGAAGTGGCGACCCCGCGGCGGTCAGATCGTGGTCTGCTCGCGGACCCAGGCGAGGTAGTCGCCGCTGCCGGCGACGACCGGGGTCGCGATGATCTCCGGAGTGTCGTAGGAGTGCTGCTCGGTGATCTGCGCGGCCAGCGCCTCGAAGCGCTCGGCGGTGGTCTTGAACACCACCATCCACTCCTCGGCCGATTCGATCTCGCCCTCCCACCAGTAGGTGCTGGCGATGGGGCCGACGAGCTGGGCCGCGGCGGCGAGGCGCCCGGTGACCGCCGAGCGGGCGATCTCGGCCGCCTCCTGGCGTGAGTCGGTGGTCGTCGTCACCTGGACGTACGCCTCAGCCATCGACGGCTCCCTTCTCCGCTCGATCGTAGCCCCGGCCACCGCTCGCCTCCCGTAGTGATCACGTAATCATTCCGGAACGATCACGTGAGCGGCAGACGACACCGCCGGGTCGACGAGACGACCGGCGCGCTCATCGGCTCGGGCTGACGACCATCGCGCTGCCGCCGTGCCGGCGTACGGGTTCGGCGACGGCCTGGAGCCTGCCGCCGCCGAGGAACTCCACGCCGGCCGCCGCGCCGATCACGCCCGCGGGCGGGCCCGGGAACACCGCGAGGTCGTGCCCCTTGGCCTTGAGGGCGGCGCCGTACTGGTCGATGAAGGCCTGCTCGGCGAAGGTCTGCGCCGTGTTGCGCTGGGTGGCGCGCGGCGCGGCCACCGCCTGCGGCAGCGTCATGCCCAGGTCCACGCGGTTCAGCAGGATCTGCAGCACGGTGGTGATGATGGTGGATCCGCCCGGGGAGCCGACCGCGAGGAACGGCCGCCCGTTCTTCAGCACGATCGTGGGCGCCATACTGCTGCGCGGTCGCTTGCCCGCCGCTGGCAGGTTCGGGTCGGGGTAGCCCGCCGGGGTCGACGAGGTGAAGTCGAAGTCGGTCATCTCGTTGTTGAGGAGGAACCCGCGATGCGGCACGGTGATCCCGCTGCCGCCGAACTGCTCGAGCGTCAGCGTGTAGGAGACGACGTTGCCCCACCGGTCGGCGGTCACGAGATGGGTCGTCTGCGGTCCCTCGTACGGCAGGTTCTGGCCGGCGCCCTGCGGGGTCGCGCAGCCGTGGCCGTTCAGGTCGCCCGGCGGCACCGGGCTCTTGGCCGCCTCGTCCGGCTTGATGAGGCACGCCCGCGAACTGGCGAACCCGTCGGACAGCAGCGTCTTCAACGGAACGTCGACGTACGCCGGATCACCGACGTACGCGCCCCGGTCGGCGTAGGCGAGCCGGGATGCCTCGAGGTAGGTGTGCAGGGCCTGGACCGGGTCGTGGAGGTCGAACTGCTTCATGATGTTCAGCGCCTCGCCCACGGTCGAGCCACCCGAGGAGGGCGGGGCCATGCCGTAGACGTCCAGCCCCCGGTAGTTCACGTGGGTGGGAGCACGCCGCAGGGCGCGGTAGGCGGCGATGTCGGAGGTCTCCATGACGCCGGGCCGGATGTTGAGCGTGGTGGCCGGGTCGACGGGCGGCTTGCGCACCGTGCCGGAGATCTCGGTTCCGAGCGCGCCGCCGTAGAACCAGTCGACGCCGCGCCGGGCGATCTGGCGGTAGGTGTCGGCGAGGTCCGGGTTGCGGAAGGTCGATCCGACGGCCGGCGGTTTCCCGCCGGGCAGGAACAGCTCCCGCGTCGGCACGATGGCCTTGAACCGGTCGGCGTTGAGCGCCGTCTGGTCGTAGAACTCCTGGTCCACCGTGAAGCCGTGGTCGGCCACGCCGATCGCGGGCCGCAGCAGGCTGCCGAGGCTACGGCTGCCGAAGCGCCGCAGTGCGCTGTCCCACGTGGCAAGGGTGCCGGGCACACCGACCGACAGGCCGCTCGTCACGGCCTCGTTGAACGACAGCGGCTTGCCGGTCTTCGGGTCGATGAAGAAGTCCTTGGTCATCTTCGCCGGCCCGGTCTCCCGGCCGTCGATGGTGGAGACCTTGTGGGTCCGCGCGTCGTAGTAGGTGAAGAAGCCTCCGCCGCCGATCGCCGCGACGTACGGTTCGGTCACGCCGAGCATCGCCGCGGTGGCGACCGCCGCGTCCACCGCGTTGCCGCCGCGCCTCAGCACCTCGATGCCGGCTTTGGTCGCGTCGAGGTCGACGCTGGAGACCGCACCGCCGTATCCCACCGCGGTCGCCTGTTTCCCCTGGGGCGGGGCCGCAGCCAGATGCCCGGGCGCGGTGCGCGCCTCGGCCGGCGCGGTGAGGGTCGCCAAGGCAAGGGCGGCGAGCCCGAGAACGGCGTTTCTGCGGCGCATGGAGTTCTCCTGACCCACGGTGAACGCTTGCGCCCACCTTGCCATCCCGTCGCTCCCGCGACCAGACGATCGGCCGATCACGGCCGAACCACTCCGAGGTCTCAGATGTGCCGCTAAGTCGCCATGACCTTGTGATTTACCGTTTATTTGTACATCCTGGGGTGCTCTAGGACTTGTCGGGCGGTGCGGGCTCGGCCGGCCGGAGCAAAGGAGGACCAGACGAGTTGAGCGTCCAGGCGCCGTTCCGGAACAATCTGCTGCGCCGCCTCCCGGTCGAGGAAACCGTTAGCCCGCACTACGGTGGCCGCCACCGCCTCTCCCTGGTCTACAAGACGCGCGACCTGATCGTGCTGGGCCTCGGCGTGATGATCGGCGCCGGCATCTTCAAGATCGCCGGTGAGCAGGCCGCGAGCACGGCCGGTCCCGCCGTGATCGCCTCCTTCGTCGTCGCGGGCCTGGCCTGCCTGCTGTCCGCGCTGTCGTACGCCGAGCTGTCGTCCACGATGCCGGTCGCGGGCAGCGCCTACTCGTTCACCTACGTCGCCTTCGGCGAGATCTGGGCCTGGGTGATCGGCTGGGCGCTCATGCTGGAACTGCAGCTTGCCGCCGCCGTGGTCGGCCGGGCCTGGTCCCTGTACGCGACGCGGCTCATCACCGACCTCGGCACGCTCTCCGGCGTCTCCGCCATCCACGTGCCGTCGTTCCTGGCCGGAGTCGTCGGGCAGGAGACCGGCTTCGACCTGTTCGCCCTGCTGCTCCTCCTGGTCCTGGCCGTGGTCGTGGCAATCGGCGCGCGGCTCAGCCTCTACACGCTGTGGTTCATGGTGCTGGCCAAGGTCATCGCCATCGGGCTGGTCATCGCCGGCGGCCTGCTGTTCTTCCACCCGTCCAACCTCAAGCCGTTCGTGCCGCCCGCCCGGCCCGTCAGCGCGAGCGGCGACCGGACCGTCCTGGACGTGCTGATGGGCGGCGCTCCGCACGCGTTCGGGCTGTTCGGCATCTTCGCCGCCACCTCGGCGATCGCGTTCGCCTACATCGGCTTCGACCTGATCGCCACCGCGGCCGAGGAGACCCAGGACGCCTCCCGCCGCGTCCCCCGAGGAATGATCATCAGCCTGCTCATCACGATCGCCCTCTACATCGGCGTCGCGATCGCGATGGTGGGGATGGTCCCGTACTCCAAGCTCAACCCCTCCACGCCGCTGGCCAGCGCCTTCGCCGCCGTCGGCTCCAGCGCGATGGGCCTGGTCATCGACGTCGGCGCGGTCATCGGCCTGGCCACCGTCGTCCTCGTCGTCATGATCGCCCAGACCCGTGTCATCTTCGCGATGGCGCGCGACGGTCTGCTGCCCTCTCCCCTGGCCGTGATCAGCAGCCGGTACAAGGTACCGACCCGCGCCGCGCTGCTGGTCGGCTTCACGGCGATCGCGCTGTCCCAGGTCGACGTCTGGACCTTCGGGAAGATCAGCGTCCTCACGCTCCAGCAGATGATCGTGATCGGGACGCTGTTCGCCTTCCTGTTCGTGTCGGCCGGCGTGCTGGCGCTCCGCCGCAGCCGCCCGGACCTGCCGCGCGGCTTCCGGGTGCCCGCCGTTCCGGTGACGCCGATCCTGGCGATCGGCGCCACCGGCTGGCTGATGCTCAACCTGCACCTGCGTACCTGGGAGTACTTCGCGATCTGGATGGCGATCGGGCTCGCCGTCTACCTGCTGTACGGGCGGACCAACAGCCGCCTGCGCCACGTCCTCGACGGCCGCCCGGTCCGCGATCGCACCCACGGCCGCCACCGCCGCTGACCGGCCTGGCTGGTTTCCGTCACCCATGTCCGCGATCATTGCCTGGTGTCTGTGACGTCCGTTTCGATCGGTCCAACGCGCCGGGATCGCCTCGCCCGGGTCGCGGTCGCCGCCGTCTTCGCGCTGCACGGCATGGCGGCGGGAAGCTGGGCGGCCCGCATCCCGTGGGTCAAGGAGTCACGGCACCTGTCCTCCGCCGACCTGGGTCTGGCGCTCATGGGCGCGGCGATCGGCGGACTCAGCGCCATGCCGATCGCCGCGTGGCTGAGCGCGCGGGTCGACAGCCGCACCCTGACCCGCGCGATGGTCGTCGCCGTCGCGGTCACCCTGCCGCTGCCGGCGTTCGCGGTCGGCATGCCGTTGCTCTTCGGCGCACTGTTCCTGTTCGGCGCGGCCGGCGGCATTCTCGACGTGTCGATGAACGCCCAGGGCGTCACGGTCCAGGGACGCTACGGTCGCTCGATCATGTCCGGGCTGCACGGCCTGTGGAGCATCGGCGGGCTGATCGGCTCCGCGACCGCCGGCCTGGTCGCCCGGGCGGACATCGCGGCTCCGGCGCACCTGCTGGCCGTCGGCGTCGTCATCGCCGTCGTCGGCACCCTGTGCGGCACCCGGCTCATGCCCGCGCCGCCCTCGGCCCCCGGGAAGGTGTTCGCGCGGCCGGACCGCGCGCTGCTCGTACTCGGCGTGATCACCTTCTGCAGCCTGTTCGGGGAGGCCGCCGCAGCCGACTGGAGCGCGGTGTACCTCCGGACGGTCGCGCACGCGACCACGGACGTCGCCGCGTGGGGCTACGCCGGGTTCTCCCTGTCCATGGCCGCGGCCCGGCTGATCGGCGACCGTGTCGTCGAACGGCTCGGCGCTCCCCTGGTCGTCCGCGCGGCGGCCCTCATCGGCGCACTGGGCCTGGCCCTCGGACTCCTCGTACCGGTCACGCCGGTCGTCATCGTCGCCTTCATCCTGCTCGGGCTCGGCATGGCCACGGTCGTCCCGCTAACCTTCAGCGCCGCCGGCCGGACCCCCGGCCGGGACCCGGGCACGGCGGTCGCCGCCGTCGGGACGGTCGGGTACGGCGGCTGGATGATCGCCCCGCCGGTCATCGGCTTCGTGGCCCAGGCGACCTCGCTCACCACCGCACTCGCGCTCGTGGCGGTCATGACCGCCCTCATCGCCCTGCCCGCCCACGCCCTCCGCGAGGCCTGAGACCCGATCCGCGGCGGGACTTCGATCGCGTCGACCCTGCTCGTGCGGCCTCTCGCCGGCGTCCTGAGGATCGGCCCGGAGAACATTGCAAGGATCGCGCTCTTCGCGACACAAGCGTGATGTGTACCGAAAAGACACGCAGGCGCTTGAGGCGGTGCCGCCCGGCCCGGACGAGAGCCGGGCGCGCTTCATGACACTGTACGAACGCTGCTACGGCAGCATCGTGCGCTACGCATGGCGGCGGGTGGGCCCGGATCAGGCGGAGGACATCGCCAGCGAGACGTTCATCGTCGCCTGGCGGCGGATCGCCGACGTTCCACGCGACCATGAGCTGCCATGGCTGTACTCGGTCGCGCGGAAGGTCATCGCCAACAGGGCACGCCGAGAACAGCGCGACCGGGAGCTCAGCGACGCTCTGAGCGTGGAACCGGAATCCGACCACGCGGAGACCGTGACGAGTCGGCAGACGGCTATCACGGTGCTGCGCAGCCTGAGCGAGAAAGACCGCGAGCTGGCGCGTCTCGCCGCCTGGGAATGCCTGGACAGCCGGGAGATCAGCATCGTGCTGGGTTGCAGCCGCGCCACGGTGAACGTCCGTCTGCACCGCCTCCGCAAACGACTCGAGGGCCTGTTCGACAGCCACCAACGCGAGGAGGCACCCTGATGAATTCCGACATCGACGCCATCCGCACGCTGCTGAGCCCCCACGATCCGGCTGCGGGCGTCGACCCCGCCTTGTCCGGGGCATCATTGACGGCGATCCTCAACGACGCCCCTGGACCCGACTCGGTCCGGCGGCTCTGGGGGCGACGCGCCGTGATGTTCGCGGGGGCGGGCGTCGCCGCGGTCGCGATCGTCGGCGTTGCCGGAGTCGTGGTCCTGCCCGGGAATGGTGAGCCGGGGACGAAGGCGCGCGCGGCGACCCCGCCGTTGCTCGCCTATCACGACGGTGGGTCCACACGTGCCCGGGACGTGCTCCTGCGCCTGGCCGAGCGGGCCGAGCGTCAACCCGACACCGCCGGTACAGGTCGTTACGCCTATGTTCGGACCCGGAACTGGGCGCTCGACGATCAGGGAAACGCGAAGGGCGAGATCAGCAGTGCCGTCATCGCGATGACCTCCGAGCAGTGGCTGGCCGCCGACGGTTCGGGACGCCAACGTTACGAATGGGGCCCGCCGTACTTCCCGACCGAACGCGACCGCCGGTTGTGGGAGAAAACAGAAAAGGACGACGGCGGGATCGTCGCACCAGGCAAGGCCGATCACAGGTTCGGTCCGCACGGCATACCGTTCGGGCTGGCATGGAGCACGCTGTCCGATAACCCGGAGACCTTGCGGAAGCAACTGTATGCGGCGAATCCGAATTCAGACGAGGGGCAGGTGGAAAGACTCGTCGACATCGACCATCTCTACAGCGAACAACCCATCCGGCCCGCAGTCGCTGCCGCCGCGCTCCGGGTCGTCGCCGACATCCCTGGCCTGCACTATGACGGCACGACGACCGATCGGGCGGCGCGTGCCGGCGTCGCGGTCAGCGTCGAGTGGAACGGCTCGGACATCCCACAGCGATACACGTTGATTTTCGACCCGCATACCGGTCGACTGCTTGACAGCGAGCAAGTACTCACTCGGGCCGTCAAGGGATGGAATGTGAGAGTTCCCGCGGTAATCAGTTACACGGTGTTCCTAAAATCCTCCTTCACGAAGAGCCCTGAGCCACCTAAGTGATTTCGGTGGGCGGGGACCACCGGCCGGGGGCGGACGCCAAAGCGGCGGCCGCCCCCGGAACGGGATCGGGGCTCAGCCGTCGCCGGACTCGCGGGGGCGGGTCCGGATGAAGCGGAAGGGGCAGTGGGCGCCGCCCAGCCCGATCGTCGTGGTCCGCTCGAACCGGAAGCCGTGCCGGTCCGGATCGATCGCCTCGATCCAGTTCGTGTCGAACGCGCAGAGGGCGGGTGTCAGCTCCGCCGCAGAGTTGGCGGCGAGCACGTCATGGTAGAAGCAGCGGTGGATCTCCAGCAGGTACTCACGGTCGTCGTCGACCGGACGCTCGAACGTGAACGTCCGGCCGTACGCGTGCTCCTCCTGGGCCTTGCTGAGCTCCACCATCTCGCTGAAGGGGTCGGAGGCCGCGTCCAGCATCGCCAGCGTGCCCTCGCGGAGGACGGGGCCGAGCGGCTCGACGAGCGCCGCCCGTACCGCCTCGAAGGCCGCGTCGCGGCCCAGCCGCGGCAGCAGCGGCTCGTACGCCGCCACCACGGCCAGGGTGAGCCGGAGGTTGTGGCGCGAGGCCTCGTCGACGGCCATGGGGGCGTTCGCCGCCAGCAGTTCCGCGTGCCGGGCCCGCATGGCGGTGAGGAGCTCACCGGGCAGCGCGTGCTCCCGGAGCGTCGCGGCGATGTGGTCGAACAGGGCGTCGATGAGATCGTCGATCGCCCGCTCGGGGTCGTGGACGTTGCCGTCGCCGGTGAGCTCGAAGTGGTCGGTGGCCATGCCTGGTCCTTTCGGGACGGGCTCGGTCCCGAACACGGATCCGACGATGGCGAACATGCCGGACGTGCTCGCGACCGAGCGAGCACGCCGACGCACACCACCGACCGACCAGGCGCCGACGAACTTCACTGATTTCTGACGGCGCGATCATGGCACGGCCCGCGCGGGGCCGTCCAGTCGCGGCTCAGGGCTCCAGGAACGGCGTCAGCAGGCCGGGGAGCGCCTCTTCTGCGACGCGGAGGGCCTCGTTCAGGGGGACGTCCTGGACCTCCACCCGCTGCCGTCCCGCCGCGGTCGTCGCGACGAGCGTGGCCAGGCCGCTGCGCCGCTGGAAGAACGACCGGCGCAGATTCCAGCCGATGATCCCCTCACACGACAGCACGCTGCGGCGCCGGACGAGCGAGCCCCGGCGGCCGACGAGGGCGCCGTTCACGACGGCGTGGCCGAGGGCGTGCGCGCGGTCGGCGGCCACCAGGGCGGCGAGGGGTACCGGCACGATGGCCGCCTGCCACATCCACGCGGGCACCGCTCCGACGCCCCACAGGGCGAGGGCCGCCACGAGGATGAGGAGGGTGGCACCCAGCGCGCGGGAGAATCGGCGGCGCGTGGCGCGCGGGCCGTGCCCGGTCAGGGGCGCCGTGAACGGGGCGTCGTTCCGCATGACCGCGCCGGCCACCCGGAGCGCCTCGGGACACGGTGCGGGCGGCAGCAGCAGCGACCCGCCGCGCTCGGCGCCCCGTCCGACCCGCAGGCCGGTGGTGATGGCGATGCAGCGGGCGGCGCCCACCGCCCGAAGCAGCAGGGGCTCACTGAACTCGACGCCGCGCAGCCTCCGCTCCTCGATGGTGATCGAGCGGGTCGTGATGAGCCCGCGCGTGACATGGAGCGTTCCCGCGCTGCCCCGCGTGAGCCGGAAGCCGTGGAAGGCCAGGAGGTATCCCAGGGTGGAGGCGACCGCGACGACCACGAGCAGCGCGACCACGACGACGAGGACGTCCACGGCCAGCGGGGTCCGCTGGAAACGGTCCGCGAGCGCGCTGAGCGCGCCGATGCGCCGGGGGTCCACGTGCGCCTCGTTGAGCGAGCGCCACACGACCCCGGCGATGACGCCGACCGTGACGAACCCCGTCAGCGTGAACGGGCCGTACCGCAGCCATTCGGGCCGCATGCGCGCCAGGAGCGTCTCCCGGGGCGGCTCGGCCGCCCGAACGGCGGACGACGCCGCCGGAGCGCCGGTGTTCGCCCGGTGCAGGAGCTCCTCGCGCAGCCGGGCGGCCTCGGTGGCGTTCAGGGCGTCGAGCTTGACGCCCTCGTTCTTACGGTCGGTACGCCCCGTGCCGATCTCCACCTTGGCCAGGCCGAGTGACCGGTGCAGCGCGTGGGCGGTGACGTCGACCGTACGGATCCGGTCGCGCGGGACGGTCAGGACCTGCCGCCGGAGGAGCCCCTTGCGGACCTGGACCTGTTCGGCGGTCACGCGGTAGGTGGTGGTGAACCAGCGCAACAGCCCGCCGAGGATGACGAGGCCGGTGGCGATCAGGCTCCACCAGGACCCGTGCCCGCCGGCGCTTCCGGCGACCACCAGGCCGAGGAGTAGCGGCCAGGCCCGCAGCAGTTCCTGCACCGGATGGATCAGGAGCATGCGGGTGGACAGCCGCCGCCACTCGCCGGCGCCGGGCTCGATCGCCGTCATGTGGCGTCCGTACGGTCGGCGGCCGTGCCCTCGGTCAGCCGGTCGACGAGCCGCTCCGCCGTCTCCTGGTCGAGCCCGCGGATCTTCAGCGGGCCGGCCGCCGAAGCCGTGGTCACGGTGACGTTGGCGAGGCCGAACAGCTGCTCCACCGGTCCACGCTCACTGTCGACGGTCTGGATCCGGGAGATCGGGGCGATGCGCCGCTCCTGGTCGAACCAGCCGGACTGGGTGTAGACCGCCTCGAGGGTGACCTCCCAGCGGTGCACACGGAACCTCCACTGGGGCATGACGATGACGTGCGCTGCGCCGAGCACGCCGGTCAGGATCAGCCCGCCGACGTGCCACGAGGCGTCGCCGCCGTCGTTGATCAGCCAGACGACCTGGGCGGCGGCCACGAGCAGCCAGCCCGCCAGCGCGCGCACGGTCCAATAGCCGATCGCCTTCGGGCTGACCAGTTGTCGTGGCGGCCGGAGCCGCACTTCGGTTGACTCCACGGCAGGATCCTGGCAGAGCCGTCCTCTCCTCTATAGAGCGCCCTGTCCCCGATTTTCCATGACAGATGTCATCGAGAGCCTCTCGCGCTCCGGTTCGTACGAACGTGATGAGCGTCACGCAGGAGGTAGCGTCGGCAACGATATATCGGAATAAAGTTAGGCATGCCTAAGTGAGGAGCGACAGATGGCGAACGACAGACCGGCCGGGCGAGGCCGGCGTTTGAACCACGGACGCGTCCGCCGCGTCGAGTGGATCTCCCCGCACATGATCCGGGTGGTGATCGGCGGGGACGGCCTCGCCGGCTTCCCCGCCGGGTCGTACACCGATCACTACGTGAAGATCCTCTTTCCCGTGCCGGGCGTGACGTACCCCGAGCCGCTCGACATGGAGGCCGTACGGCGCGACCTCCCTCGGGACCAGTGGCCGCGGATACGCACGTACACCGTGCGCTCGTGGGACCCGGAGGCGGTGGAACTGACCATCGACTTCGTGCACCACGGCGACCGTGGCCTGGCCGGGCCGTGGGCCGCCCAGGCGAAGCCCGGCGACGAGGTGCTGTTCCAGGGCCCCGGCGGCGCGTACGCGCCGAGCGAGAAGGCCGACTGGCACCTGCTCGTCGGCGACGAGAGCGCCCTCCCGGCCATCGCGGCGTCGCTGGAGAGGATCCCGCAGGGCGTGCCCACGCGGGTCTTCGTCGAGGTGGCCGGCAAGGAGGACGAACTCCCGCTCGACACGCCGGGCGACGCCCGGATCGTGTGGCTGCACCGCGGCGACGGGCAGATCGGCGACGCCCTCGTCTCAGCCGTACAGGACCTGGAGTTCCCGCCGGGCGAGATCCACGCGTTCGTGCACGGCGAGGCGAACTTCGTCAAGCGGCTGCGGCGCCACCTGCGCGTCGATCGGGGACTCCCCCTCGAGCAGCTGTCCATCTCCGGGTACTGGCGTTGCGACACGGACGAGGACGGCTGGCAGGCGGGCAAACGCGAATGGAACCGCCGCATCGAGGAAGAAGAGGTCGCCGCGACCGCCTGAACAGGCCCGGACCGGCCGGAGGCCACCCCGACCCACGCGCGATTCACGCCATTCGCCCGTCATCCAGCGATATTTCGATCGCGGTTGGCCGTCAGGTCTGTTCACCAGTGGTCATCAATGGCAGACTCTGCCCGCATTGTGGTGATCGGAGGTGGGTACGGTGGCTGTCGCGGTGCATTCGGTGAGCAGGCCCACCGTCCGCCGCAGGATCGTGGGAGCGCAGCTGCGCCGCCTGCGCGAGGCGGCCGGGGTGGCCCGCAAGGAGGCCGCCGAGGCGATCCACGCCACCGAGAACAAGATCGGCCGCGTGGAGCAGGGCCGGGCCGGCCTCGACGAGGACGACATCGTCGCCCTGCTGAAGCTGTACGGCATCGATGACCGCGGCGAACGCGACGCCCTGCTCACCGTCGTCCGGGAGGCCAGCCGGCCGGGCTGGCTCCAGGCCTACAGCAACGCGATGCCCGCCTGGTTCCGCCCGTACGTCGACCTGGAAGAGGCCGCGCAGGTCATCCGGACGTACGAGGTGCAGTTCATCCCGGGCCTGCTGCAGACCCCGGAGTACACCCGCGCCGTCATCGCCCAGGGGATGTCCGATCCGCCGGCCGAGGAGATCGACCGGCGGGTCGAGCTGCGGATGCGCCGCCAGCGGATGCTCCACCAGTCGCATCCGCCCCGTCTGTGGGCGGTGATCGACGAGGCGGCGCTGTGGCGGCCGATCGGCGGCGTGGACGTCGCCCGCGCCCAGCTTCGCGCGCTGCACGAGTCGGCCCGGCGCGAGAACGTCACGGTGCAGGTCATGCCGTTCCGGGTGGGTGGTCACGCCGGCGAGGCCGGGGCGTTCACAATCCTGCGGTTCCCCGAGCCCGAGCTGCCCGACATCGCCTACATCGAACAGCTCACCGGCGCGATGTACCTCGAGAAGGACGACGACATGGACCACTACACCGCGGCGATGGAGCGCCTGTGCGTGCAGAGCGCCTCGCCGGAGGAGTCCATGGACCTGATCAGCAAGATCATCCGCGAACTCTGAGCCGAGCGCCGTTCGGGGCGCGGCAGATTAAAACGCGCGGGAAATCAGAACACGCGAGACATTAGAACGCGTGGGACATCAAAGGTCGCGGAGAATTTCGCCGAGGGTATCGCGGATGCGGGTGGCGGGCTCGGCGTCGATACACAACCGCTCCATCACCGCCAGATAATTGTCCACATCCTCACGCTTATCCAGATACAACGAACTCGTCAACTGCTCCAGATACACCACATCCGGCAAATCCGGCTCCGCGAACCGCAAAATACTGAACGGACCACC